>JAUWTY010000176.1 GCA_030614485.1 Methanosarcinales archaeon
TGCTATAAACGTAACCACTTCAAAAGGAAACGGGGTCAGTGCACCCAGGAAAACTACTGTAATACCTACCCATTCATGCATATTGAACCAACCGTGAATTCGTTCTCCAATCCCACCTTTATTAAAGCGTCCGGCAATGGCTTCACTTCCCCTGCCAACGAAATATGTGGTGAGACTTCCCAGGGTGGAACCGGCAGAGACCACCAGCACCGTTGGCATAAGCGGGAATCCCAGTGCCGGAAGACCTGCCACAACGGGCTCCATGAATATGGGAAGCAGGCTGCTGGCAATAAATGACATTACAAAGATGCCTAAATAAGTTCCTGGTGCTACTATGTTTTCAATCAATAGATATCCTCGAACATTGGGAAGTCTGACATTAGTACATATATTTTATATCTCTTGTGGATTATGAAGGTGACACGTAATATAAAGGTGAACTATATGGATCCTGTTAAACAATTAATGGATGAACATCGGGTAATTGAAAGATTAATGGATGTATTTGATAAAATTATCGAAGGTGCTGAGAACGGTATTAAAGTCTCTCCTGAATTGCTGATGACAAATGTCGGTATGCTCATGGAATGTGCCAATGAATATCATGGCGCAAAAGAGGAAGGTGTGATCATACCATATCTGGAAGAAAAGGGAAAAACAGAACTTAAGGCGGCACTCGTGTCTTTTTCAAATGAATATGATGCATGCCTGAAATATATGGATAACATCCTCGATGTTTTGGATGTTTATGCTTCAGGTGATCTGAGTGTGACTATGAAGATTGTTGAAAACGGTCTTAAATTCATAGAAGGGGTCAGGCCCATTTTCGCAAAGGAAGACGAGGCTGTGTTCAAAGTATTGAAAAAGGGTTTGAGTAAGGAAGAACTGGAAGAACTTGGTGAAATGATACAGGAATTCGAGTATTCCTGGCCAGGGCCACTGATTGGAAATTACCAAAAAATGGTACGGGAAATGGAACGCGACGCGGGCCGGATAATTTGGTGATAACCGAAAATAATATCAATTTACCCACCTTCTAAAATCTCTATATGACTAACATGACCGACTCATCCGATTCACCCGGGAAAGCCAACAAGAAAGAGGAGTCCAAGACCCTCCCTCTTAAATCAGATTTTAGCGAATGGTACAATGAACTGTTGCAGGTAGCTGAAATTATGGATGTTCGCTATCCTGTAAAGGGACTGTACGTTTGGAACCCGTTTGGTTTTTCCATTCGCAGCAGGGTATATTCCATAATGCGGGAACTGCTTGATAACACCGGGCATGTTGAGGCAATGTTCCCGTTGCTCATTCCTGAACATGAATTCATGAAAGAGGCAGAGCATATCAAAGGTTTCGAGGATGAGGTTTACTGGGTCACTCATGGCGGTACTGACCCGTTGGATGTGAAACTGGCACTCCGCCCCACCAGCGAGACCGCTATTTATCCAATGTATAAATTGTGGGTGCGGTCTCATTCAGACATGCCGCTGCTCATTTACCAGATAGTCAATACCTTCCGCTACGAGACGAAACACACGCGCCCCCTGATACGATTGCGGGAGATCACTTCATTCAAGGAGGCACATACCGTGCACGCTACCTGGGACGATGCTGCGGCGCAGGTCAAGGAAGCCACGCGCATCTACCAGCAGTTCTATAACCGGCTGGCTGTGCCTACAATAGTGAGCAAGCGGCCCGACTGGGATAAGTTCCCGGGCGCCGATTATACTATGGCAGTGGATGCCCTGATGCCTGACGGTAAGACTTTGCAGGTGGGTACCGCACATCATCTTGGTGATAATTTTGCCAAAACGTTTGATATTACATATGAAGACCCTGAGGGTGAACAAGTACTGGCACACCAGACCTGCTATGGTGTCAGTGAACGCTGTATTGCTGCCCTGATATCCATTCATGGTGACAACAAAGGGCTTATTCTGCCGCCAGAAGTGGCACCCACCCAGGTCGTCATCATACCTATCTTGTTCGGCAAGGACAAAGCAGTCCTGTCGGCCTGCAACAATTTGTCAGATACACTAAAACGGGCAGGATTGCGGGTTGTCATTGATGACAGTGACGCGCGGCCCGGTGCTAAATATTATAAGTGGGAATTGAAAGGCGTTCCTATCCGTATCGAGATAGGTCCCCGCGACCTCAAGAATAATGTTGTGGTCATGGCAAGGCGTGATGGTGATAAGACTAATGTGCCAAATGATAATGTGTTGCCTGAGATTGACAGGACATTAAAGGAAATGCATTCGGACCTGTATAAATCGGCATCAGAATCTCTTCACAGCCGTATTGAACTGTGTTCTGACCTGGATGAAGTGAAAGATTACATCCAATCAGGAATCGCCAGGATTGCCTGGTGCGGTGAGCGCTCATGTGGGCTGGAGATGGAAGAGATTGTGGGTGCTGGCATACTAGGGGAACCTGAAGACCCGGCACTTGGCAAGGGCGATGGTACGTGCCCAATCTGCGGCAAGCCGACTGGTATTGTGGTGTTGATGGCTCGGACGTACTGAACGTTTGTGATTATTATAGTCAAGAACATAACATTTGATACTAATGTCCTGACACCTACATTTTCAGATAATTACAATGCAACCACAGAGTACACTGAGGGACACAGAGCTTGTATCTGTTTTTCCCCTCTGTGTACTCTGTGACCTCTGTGGTTTATTGC
>JAUWTY010000023.1 GCA_030614485.1 Methanosarcinales archaeon
AGCAGGATATCAAATCCACAGGCTTTTACCGGCAGAAGGCAAAGAATATTCTAAACGGCAGCAAGACCCTGCTGAATGATTTTGAAGGTGTAGTTCCCCACAGCATGGAAGAACTTATCACATTACCTGGAGTGGCTCGAAAGACCGCTAATGTCGTACTGTCCAGTGCATATGGCATCACTGAAGGTATTGCAGTTGATACTCATGTGAAGCGGCTGTCCTTCAGGTTGGGACTGACCGAGCATACCGACCCAAACAAGATTGAGCGGGACCTGATGGAACTTGCCCCGCGGGAGGAGTGGAACGACCTGTCCATGAGGCTCATACTGCACGGGCGCAATGTGTGCAATGCCCGCAAACCGAAGCATGATAACTGCATACTGGAGCATCTTTGCCCAAGGAAGAGAATAGAATGAGCAAGGATGATTATCAGAATAAGCGGGATTTAACGGCAACTGATGACCCTGATGAAACTAAAAGCATAGCTGAAGACATAACTCCAGGGAATATTTATGTCATTCAGGAACATGATTCCAAAAAACTGCACTATGACCTGAGACTCCAGTTCGGGGGTGTGCTGCGAAGCTGGGCAGTGCCAAAGGAACCGCCCACAGAGGCAGGTGTGAAAAGGCTGGCCATACCTACCGAAGACCATCCCCTGGCGTATGCAACGTTCGAGGGTGAGATTCCTGAGGGGCACTACGGTGCCGGTACTGTGAAGATATGGGATAAAGGGACCTTCGAGCCGCTGGAAGTGGATGAGGAGCATGGCAAGATTATCTTCAGGATTGAGGGGGAGCGGCTGAGTGGTGTGTACTGCCTTATCAAGACCAGGGGCAGGGGTGGCAAGGAGCAGTGGCTGTTCTTCAGGAAGAAGGGGTGATAATTCAACACTGGCCGCAGTATGTTGAGGTGGGGCATGAGCGCGCCTGGGAGTTGCTGGAGTGGGATGTTAGGAATGGGCTGGTGTTTTTTGGAGGAGGTATGGGGTGGAGCAGGGTTTGAGGCTGGTGTATAGTGTAGAGCCGGACGGCAGGGGTTATCCAAAAATTAGCAACTAACTCGTGCGAACTGGTACGAACTCTTTGTAACATTTCATTTAAATTATATTTTTAAAGCCATGACATCACTCCACCGACACAACAACTGAATCTAACTTCCCATCACTACCACCCAATCACCCGCACCCGCTCCCGGCCATCAGTGTCCAGGCCGAGGTTGTACACAAAGGGGGGGCAGACGAAGTGCATGTAAGGTTTTTGCTGGGGTATGGAGAAATCACCGCAGAGGCGCAGAGGGCGCAGAGATGAGGCGGCGGGAGAGCTGAAAAACTGCCCCCCCATTCGTTCTTGCGCTATCCTCCCGCCCGCCTGAATCACACCCATCCGCCCCCTCTCGTGATGAGGACTGAAGGCGGGGGCGAAGGCGATGGGGGGAATATTCACAGTTGGTACTAAATTATGCACAATCATAAGAACAATAACAGTAGGATAATATATTATAAAATCATAAAATCCAAACAGAAAACCGGACTCAGTGCTTATGACCAATAGTAATCACCGCATAGCCCAGTATGCCCAACTTGCCATGATACTGGAAGTAAGTGCCACACCTAAACCTGGCAATGTGGACAGGGACCATAACTATCCTGACACCCACTTCGAACATTTCCTGGCTTCGGCTGTAAGCGTGTACCCGGTGCTTGAGCAGGCATCACATGACCATGAAGGTATTGGCAGATATATCCACAAGGCTGTGCTTGAAAGCGGTAAATGGCAAAAAGGTGGAAATACTCATTTCGGCGCTTTTATGCTGCTTTTGCCGCTTGTAATGGCAGCAGGGAAACTTGCGAAAATGAACGAAAGCACACCCGAAATATTCCCTGAGTTGAAAAGCAGGACCATGGAACTGGTGCAAAATACTACTGTGGAGGATGCGGTTGAGATCTATAAAGCATTTTCACAGGCAGGGGTGAAAGTAAAAGATGTATCTGACCTTGACCTGAACGACCCGGCATCAATTGACAACATCAGGAGCAACGGGACTACATTGTACCAGTTGATGGAGATATCATCTTTATACGATATGATTGCAAGGGAGTGGACAGGTGGGTATCTCCTTACTTTCTCATGTGCCAACAGTATTCTTGGGAAAAAGGAACAAATATGCATAAATGATGCAGTAGTGTGGAGTTTCCTGGAGATACTCTCAGGAAATCCGGATACTTTCATCGGGATAAAATTCGACGGCCCGACGGCTGAGAATGTATCAGCGCGGGCAAAGAGCATCGTTAATACTATTGAAGTTTCAGGATTTGATGATGCAAGAGATGACATCCGCGCTTTTGATGAAGAACTTATACGGGATGGTATAAATCCCGGGTCAACTGCAGATATTATGATTGCCGGGCTGTTCGTTGCGTTGATGGGGGGACTGGAAGTTTGAATCTGGAACTTGACAGGTACGGTTTATGGGAGGGAATCAATGAGGTTATTGTGACAACAGTTTCTTTAGATGGTAAACCCAATGCAGCACCTATAGGTATAATCAGGCGTGAGGGGAAACTCATGGTCAGGGTGTACAATGGCTCGCAAACTTATTCCAACATAATGGAAACAAGACTGCTGGCTGCTAATATGGTCTATGACCCGGTATTGTTTGTACGCTCAGCATTGTCAGATGTGGATGATGATGTATTCAAATTTATAAAGACAGACAATGGTGAAGATTTTCCGGTGATAGCGGATTGCAATGCCTGGATGCTCTTTGAAGCAGAATTCAACAGTGAGAACACAGTCCTGGTCGCTGAATTGCATCCTGTAACCGGCACAATTAGGCAACAGGAGATAAGACCGGTGAATCGGGCTTTCAATGCTGTCATTGAAGCAGTAATTCTCGCAACACGTTATAAAATTTTTAGGAAGGATAAATATTTATTACAGATAGAATCATATAGTAATACAATATATAAATGTGGAGGAAGTACTGAAAAAAATGCTTATGACCTGATATTCAGGTTATTATAATTGAGTTTTTCGGACGAGGACTTCCAGTAACAAGTATGAGTTATGAAAATGGGCGGATTCATTATATCAAATAACCTGAAAGTCAAATAAAAGGTGGAAATAACTTGACTACAACAACCGAAATGCTTCAGGAAATACTTGAAAACCTGAAAAATCTGGGAAGTATAGAGGCATGTGCCATAGCAAGTCGTGACGGCTTGTTAATGAGTTCAGATATGCCTGAGGGTATAATGGGTGAAACATTTGCCGCGATGTCTGCTACAATGCTGGGTGCTGCTGAAACAGCCGCATCTGAACTTGATAAAGGATTACCCAGTCGAGTGATTGTCGAATCGAAAAGCGGTAAATTAATTTGCATGGGTGCTGGACCAAAAGCACTTCTTGTTGCTATGACTGAGCATGATACAGGACTGGGTTTGATTTTACTGGAACTTGATAAAGCAGTTGCACATATAAAGGAAATAATTTAGTGGTTGTTATGAAGCAAGTGATATCAGGAATTTCCGGGCTTGATGAAATACTTGGTGAAGGTTTCACCAGACCGTCCACTGTTCTTATAGGGGGGATAATGGGCACAGGAAAGACAACCTTTGCCATGCAGAGCCTTTTCAATGCAGCCAGGGAAGATGAAGTCTGTATGTACATTACTGCTATATCAGAACCCATTGCCATGATAAACAATTTCATGTCGCGATTCAGTTTTTATAGTATTTCATTGATGGGTAAGGGTAACGTGAAGTATGTACCCCTTGACCCGGAGCAAATTAAAAAGGGTACTTCAGCTATTATCCAGGAGATTGAACGTAACATTGAGATTATCAAACCGGACCGCATTGTCATTGATCCGGTAAATGTGGTTACAAGCTGGATGGATGAAAGCGAGAAGAGGGAATTCTATTATAATCTATTTAATAAAATGAAAGGGTGGAATTCATTGGTACTAATTACTGGTGAATTTTCTTATGAAAATATTTTGAATGACGAGATTAGTTACATTGCAGATGGGGTTATCTTCCTCTCAAATGATCAATTGAGAGATAAACGGGCGAGGCATCTGGAAGTCCTCAAAATGAGGGGGCAGAAGTATCTGTCTGGTAAACATTCATTTGAAATTACTGATGACGGTCTGAAGATTTATCCTTCGCTGCATCCTGATATGAGAAAACCATTGGCATATGAGCATGTTCCTACTGGAATAAAAGGACTGGATAAAATGACCAATGGTGGCTTTATCCGGGGCAGCACTGTACTATTGAGCGGTGGGAGTGGAACCGGAAAGACATTGATAGGTCTTCAGTTCATTGTAAATGGTGCAAAGATGGGCGAACCAGGTGTTTTTGTTAGTTTTGAAGAGGATCCGGTGCTGCTTCGGAATAATGCAGCAAGTTTTGGCTGTAACCTCGAAAAACTGGAGGCGGATGGTTTACTTAAAATAATCTATTCAAATTTAAGTCAACTTGAAGTGAACAAGATGGCTCTTGAGATTAAAGATATCGTGGAGGAATTGGATGCCAAACGCGTTGTCATAGACGGAGTCAATAATTTGAGGGTTGCACTGTTGGACGATTTGAGCATGAGTGAATATGCATCTATTCTGTCAAGGTATTTCTCATCCAGAAACATCATTTCGCTGTTCACAAATGAGACTTCAGAACTTATGGGTTCGTCTTCTATCACAGGAAATGGCTCATCTGTAGTTATGGACAGCATCATCCTGTTGCGATATGTGGAAATCCAGAGCGAAATGAAAAAAACTATATCGGTCTTAAAAATGAGGGGCAGTAACCACGATAAAGAGATTAGGGAATTTGTAATTAACAAGAAGGGAATTGAGATAAAATTACCATTCACTGAATATTCAGGATTGATGTCAGGCAATCCTGTAAAAACTCCTTCTCAGGCCTTTGTAGAAGCTTTCAAAAAATAAAATGTAATTGTAGGTGATTATACTGGACTATTCCTTGGTGACACAGGTGCTTCATTTTTATTCATGGATACTGATAAGCTTGTTAATAATTATTACCGGGGCTATTGGTTACTTCTATCAGAAAAAGTTCAACATCAAGACCAATTATTATCTATTCATTATAGCTGCCGTACTGACATCAGGTGAGTTTCTACATTTTGTTGCTATGGATTATGTATGGATTGAGTTTATTCAAATGGCAGGTGTACTATTAGCGTCAATTTTGACCTTGAAATTATATAATGCTATGACAGGGGCTGTGTGATGTACTATTTCTTAAACTTCTTTTTTGAAGGGATTTCCATTGCTGCGTTTTTATCAATAATGTATGTGTTGTATAAACTTAGCCAGCATCTGGGCGAAGCCCTGCAGATGAAACCATATTACCACCTGTTTACCGTAGGTAGTGCACTGATTTATCTATCATTGTTCACAGATTTTACCGTACTTTGCAATTTAATGACTATCTCAGAATACCAATTATCTAAGTACCTGTTTATAGAAAATATCATGCTATCGTTAGGCTTGACCTTATGTCTGTTATCAGCTTTGAAATACTGGGGCTGGTTGATAAAAGAGATATCTCATTGATGAAAAAGGGTGGGAGATATGGAAACATCCATCAGTAAAAGATTTGCATTTGCATTTTTAGTGATAACTTTTACTTCTTTTTTCATCGCTGGTGGGATGGGGGTGTACCTATTCAATAATATGGTGCAAACCACCATCCAGAATGAAATTGGACATGATCTGGATGCGGCTGATGTTATATTCCAGACCCAGTTAACTAATACAGAGGAGATTGTAAAGTATTCATCTGGTTATTCACGTATACGTGATAATCTCATCAACAATGATTCTGCCGCCCTTCGCCAGGGACTTTTTGACATATACAATGAACGTTTCAACGATACGATTGACATTCTTACGGTTACTGACAAGCATGGGGTGGTGATTGCCAGGGCCAGGAATCCTGCAGTGTTTGGTGATTCTGTAATAGATAACAGTCTTATCCAGCAGGCATTGACGGGTGAAACTATATCATCCACTGAAATAATGACACGTGGTGGACTGCTAAAGGAGAGTGAATTACTGGCCGTACAGGCATACATGGAATTCACACCCACACCCAAAGCAAAACCCAGACCTGATACAAATTCAACCTCTGGTATGGTATTGATGGCAGCTACACCCATATTTGACTATGAAGGTAATTTGGCTGGTGTGTTGTACGGGGCCAACCTGATAAACAGGGATTTCGCGATCGTTGACATAATAAAGGATGCTTTATTCAAAAACGTAGAATATGACGGCAGGGATGTAGGCACTGTTACTATCTTCCAGGAAGATTTCAGGATATCAACCAATGTCTTCACAGATTCTGGGGAAAGGGCCATAACCACCAGGGTGTCACAGGAAGTCAATGAGGCGGTGCTGGAGAGGGGAGAGTCCTGGAATAGTAGAGCTTTTGTGGTGAATGCCTGGTATGTTACTGCTTATAAACCGATACGCAATTTTGATGGCGATATTATAGGTATAATGTACGTGGGCATACTTGAGCAGCCGTATATCGATGCAGGATATAAGATACTATGGGCATATCTTGGTTTTCTTTTTTTAGGTTTTGTATCTTCTATGTTTATCGCACGCTATTTTACCAAGTCCATCATCAGCCCGATTAAAAAATTAATTGAAGGGACTGAAGCAATAGCAAAAGGGGAGTTTAAAGGTATAGATGTAATCACACATGATGAAATTGGAGAACTCGCCAATGCATTTAATGACATGGATGCAAAATTGCAGAATACAATGGCTGACCTTATTTCATCCAGGAATGAGATTGAAGCCATATTTGAGAGCATCAGTGATGTTGCCAGCGCCCAGGATATGGATATGAAAATCACCTTTGCAAATAGATTGGCAAAAGACATGTATGGTGATGATATAATCGGACAATTTTGTTATAATGTATATGAAGGAAAAAGTGAGGTATGTGATGACTGCCCTGCGACTTCATTACTGGAGACTGGAGGTGTCGTACGAACGATTCATTCTAAATATGATAATGAAGGTGTGCAGTCTCATATTGAGACAACCGGTTCACCTTTGAAAGATGAGCAAGGCAATATTTCAGGTATGGTGATGATACGCAGGGATGTTACTGAGCAAAAGACACTTGAGAACGAATTAAGAGTGTCATATGTTAACCTTGAGACGGCTTATGAAGAACTCAAACAACTTGACAAGATGAAATCAGAATTAGTTGCAAATATATCTCATGAAATACGCACGCCATTGACATCTATCAGGGGATATACTGAACTGATGCTGGACGGTACATTAGGCCAAACTACAAATCAGCAGCTTAAAGGCATGAAAGTGGTGCTTAGAAATGTGGATAGATTAACCCGAATGATATCGAATGTGCTGGATCTGTCCAAGTTTGACCAGCAGGAACGAGTGGTCAAAGAAGTTGGATTGAAGGAGATTATTAAGCACGCTGTCGATGATTTTGAGAATGAAATACCTTATAAGAGTATCGGTATAACAGTTGATGTGTCAGATAACCTGATACTGGAGTGTGATGCTGATGCACTGGAGCAGGTGTTTATTAATCTGCTGGGAAATGCTATAAAATTCACAGATAAAGGCGGTAGTGTATCGATACAGGCATATTACGAGGATGAACATCACATCCATATAGAAGTTATTGATACCGGGGTTGGGATTCCAGAGGATAAATTTGAGCTTGTGTTTGATAGGTTTTACCAGATAGATGCCAGTTCCACCCGAAAGTATGGGGGTACTGGTCTGGGACTTGCCATAACTAAGAAGATAGTGGAATGGCATAAAGGAACCATATGGGTGCGGAACAATCCGAACGGTAGCAGTGGAAGTGTTTTCCATATTATTCTGCCAAGAAAGCATAATTAATGAAATATATAGCTATAAATAATATGAACTTAAGAAATAGATATAAACCGGAGGAGAATTTTTTTGGCAAAGATACTGGTAGTGGACGATGAACCTGATACGGTAGACCTTGTAAAACTTGTCCTGGAAACTGAAGGATATCAAACCTCTGTTGCATACAACGGAGAGGAAGCCCTTGAGATGATCAAGATTGATAAGCCGGATCTTGTGTTACTTGACATCATGATGCCAAAAATGGATGGTTGGGCCATCAGAAAGAAGATTATTGATAATGAAGAGACCAGGGACATACCTATTGTCATGTTAACTGCTAAAGCCCAGCCGATTGATAAGATGATTGGGCTGCATGTAATAGGTGTAACAGATTATATTACCAAGCCTTTCGGCCGCCAGGAACTCATTGATAGTGTGAAAAAGGCTATTGGGGAGTAGGTGCAATACATTTTTTGCTGGCGCTGGCTGTAGATATATTTATATTATCTAAAATAGTGTACTCTGGAATCTACCAGGTGGTTGAACAGTTATGGATAGAGTCTCACTTATTAAGCGCAACACTGAAGAGATTGTAACACAGGAAGAACTTGAAGCTCTTATTGAATCTAAAGAAGCTCCTACTGCTTATGTAGGATATGAACCCAGTGGTAAAATTCATATGGGCCATGTCCTGACCGTAAACAAACTTATTGACCTGCAAAACGCAGGTTTCAAGGTAACTGTACTGCTTGCGGATGTCCATGCATACCTGAACGAAAAGGGAACCATGGAAGAGGTAAAGAAGATTGCTGATTTTAACAAAGAGTGTTTTATTGCGTTGGGTCTGGATGAGGAAAAAACCAATTACGTTTATGGTTCTGATTACCAGCTTGAACCTGATTACATGTTGAACGTGCTGAAACTGGCCAGGGCAACTACCTTGAACCGTGCCAAACGGAGTATGGACGAGGTGAGCCGTAATGCTGACAACCCCATGGTGTCCCAGATGGTCTATCCCCTGATGCAGGCAGTGGACATTGCTTTGCTGGGTGTGGATGTGGCGGTTGGCGGTATTGACCAGCGCAAGATACACATGCTTGCAAGGGAAGGATTACCAGGATTGGGGTACAAAGCACCTATCTGTATCCATACACCTATCCTGCTGGGACTGGACGGTAAGAAGATGTCTTCGTCTTCAAATAATTTCATTTCCATGGATGATACTGAGAAAGCGTTAAAGAAGAAGGTCAATAAGGCGTTTTGTCCCGAGGGTGATATTGTGGATAACCCGGTGCTTGCACTATTCAGGTACCATATCATACCAAGGTACGAGGAGATTATTATCCAGCGGCCTGAAAAGTATGGCGGTGACCTGCATTATGAGTCCTATGAGGAGATGGAAGCTGCCTTTGCATCAAAGGAACTTCACCCAATGGACCTTAAAGCAGGTGCAGCAGATTACATGAACAGGATACTTGAGCCTGTGCGTGAGAAGATGTTTTCCGATTCTAATTGAAATCAGGTTTTTTTTAAAAAAAGGTGGAAGGCAAATGGCCTTCCTAAAATCTTATTCAATATTTAGAACAGCCCGGAATTTATAAACATGCCAGAGAACAGAATTGCGATCATGTTCACTACCTTGATAAGGGCATTCAGTGCCGGGCCTGAAGTATCCTTGAACGGGTCACCCACTGTATCGCCTACCACAGCCGCTTTGTGAGCCTCAGAGCCCTTGCCGCCGTATGCACCGTCCTCGATGTACTTTTTGGCATTATCCCATGCGCCGCCGCCATTTGACATCATAAGTGCCATCAACAGGCCCACTACAATAATGCCGATAAGCAGACCGGCCAGTGCTTCTTTGCCCAATAGCATTCCAACAGCCAGAGGTACACCGATGGCCATCACGCCCGGGAGTGCCATTTCCCTTATGGCGGCCCTGGTCACGATGTCCACGCACTTGCCGTATTCAGGTTTTGCCGTGCCTTCCATGATGCCGGGTATCTCCCTGAACTGCCGCCTGACCTCGTTGACAATTTCAAAAGCGGCCTTACCCACCGCTTTCATGGTTACCGCACTGAACAAAAATGGCAGCAGTCCGCCAATGAACAGACCAACCACCACAAGCGGATTGGAAAGACTTAATAATTCCGGATTTTCCATTAATCCTACTTTATGCGTATAATCTGCAAATAAGGCCATTGCGCCCAATCCGGCAGAACCGATGGCATATCCCTTGGTCACTGCCTTGGTGGTGTTGCCCACACTGTCTAAGGCGTCAGTGATCTTCCTGGTTTTTTCCGGCAGGTTCGCCATCTCAGCAATGCCGCCTGCATTATCCGTAATCGGACCGTATGAATCAAGGGCAACGATTATGCCTGTGGTGGAGAGCATGGCAGCCGCTGCGATTGCGATACTATAAAGACCGATGATTTCCTGTCCTGGAACAAAGCCTCCGCCAACATAGTACGCTCCCAGAATTCCAAAGGCTATCACGAGCACAGGTACGAATGTACTTTCAAGACCTACAGACATACCGGTGATGATATTGGTTCCGGCTCCGGTCTGTGAGGAAGCTGCGATAGATTTCACAGGCCTGTATGAAACAGATGTGTAATACTCAGTGATCACTACCATCA
>JAUWTY010000050.1 GCA_030614485.1 Methanosarcinales archaeon
TATAGTGAACGTCTGTTCCACAAACTCGAAGAAGAATACCATGAGCTCGAGCTTACCAAAAACTTCCTTGATACAGTGCTTGAAGATATCGTTGATGGTGTAATGGTAATGGACACGGACATGAAAGTTATCTATTGCAACAAGAGGATGCAAAAGATGATGGGCTGTGACTACTCGCCTGGAAAAATGCCACCAGATGCACAACATACACCATGTATACCTGATATGGCCTATGCTTCACATGAGCCCTTTGAGATCGAATCGGTCAATAAAAAGGATGAAACAGTATATCTTGAAGGAATTATCTCCCCAACAAAAGAAGAGAGCGGTGCATTAACAGCTCATATTGGTGTGTTCCGTGATATTGCCGAGCGCTACCATACACAGGCAGAAATCAATAAGAGAAACAAGGAAATTGCCACATTATATGAACTAAACAGGATGTTTTGTGGATGTTTAAAATCTGATGTACTAATTGAAAATGCATTTAATCAAGTCATTAAAATAATGGATGTTGAAAGCGCCTGCTTCTATTTGGTTAAAGGGGACGATAAAAAAGCAAAAGTTCAATTTTGCAAAGGTCGGCCGAAGAAATTTTTTAACCTTATAAAACAGCATTTACCAGATAATCCTTCTATTCATGAAGCCATCACAGCTAAAACACCGGTCATTTTTTCGCCACTTTCTGCGCGCATCCCTGATATAACCGAATCTGAACAAGAACTTATTGGAAGCCGTATCGTTACCCTTCAATTGAGGTCCGGTGAGAAGGTAATTGGCTTAATCGATATGATGGTATCTCCATATAAGGAGATTGATAGCGATGATATCTCCCTGCTTGAAAAAATTGGTATGCAAGTGGGTGTAGCTCTTGAGAATTTCCTTATATATGAGGTGCTTCAAGCTGAAGTTACCGAACGCAGGCAAACTGAAAAAGAATTGAAGAAATATTGCGACAGCCTTGAGGTATTAGTGGAAGAGCGTTCAACCCAACTGCAAATTGCAAATCAGGAACTTCAGGAAGCAAACATATCTCTTCAAGAACCGGACAAGCTCAAGAGCATATTCCTGTCCTCTATCAGCCATGAACTGCGCACCCCCCTCACATCCATCATCGGATTCACCGATATAATCCTGAAAGGGATGACAGGGGATATCACAGATGAGCAGCACAACCAGTTGACTTTAGTCTTCAACAGCGGGCAGCACCTGCTTAGCCTTATCAATGATATGCTGGATATCAGCAAGATCGAAGCGGGCAAGATAAGCCTTGCCCCGGAAAGTTTCCTTCTGGATGAAGATATCAGTGAAGTGAGTAGGTCAATGGACAAAATGGTGACTGATAAAGGGCAAAAGCTCAGTATCAGTGTGCCGCCAGATGTACTAATGTTCCATGACAAGCAAAGATTCAACCAGATATTGATCAATCTTATTGGTAATGCCATCAAATTCACGAATAAAGGGTCCATTGATATCTCAGGCAAGAAAATAGGCGATGACATCCATATCAGTGTTAAAGATACTGGTATCGGGATAAAAGAAGAAGATATGGACAAGCTGTTCAAACCCTTTGCCAAGATACAGATGAACACAGACCAAACCATTGAAGGCACTGGTCTTGGACTATACCTGTGCAAGAAACTGGTGGATATGATGGGGGGGCAAATATGGGGCGAGAGTGAGTTCGGTAAGGGCAGCGAGTTCACATTTAGAATTCCGATACATTGGGTAAGTGGTGGAAATGAATAAGAAAATATTAGTCGTGGAAGATAATGCGACAAATATGTACCTTATAACCTATATCCTTGAGAAGAAGGGATATACTGTGGTACAGGCAGCGAACGGCCGGATGGCACTGGACCTTGCCCAATTGGAAGAACCTGTTATGGTCTTGATGGATATCCAGCTGCCTGACATTAATGGTCTTGAGGTCACCAGGCAGCTTCGCCAGATGCCCTGTTGTGGAACCATACCCATAATCGCAGTCACGTCATTTGCTATGTCAGGAGACAGAGAAAACGCTTTGGCTGCGGGCTGTAATGGTTATATCGAGAAGCCTATCGATCCTTTAAGATTTATTGATGAAATAAGGGAATACTGTTAAAAATATAACAATCCTGAAGTGCTACAATGGCGATATTGGTAGTGGATGATAGTAAAACGGACCGTATTCTGCTGACAAAAGTACTTGAAAGTGGCAGATATGAGGTCATTACTGCTGTTGATGGAAAAAACGCCCTTGAGATGATAAGGTCCGATGCACCCAATATGATCATAACCGATATCATGATGCCTGTGATGGACGGGTTCCAGTTATGCAGGGAAGTAAAGCAAGACCCAACATTAATGAATATACCCCTGGTATTCTATACTGCCAGCTATGGAGAAAAGGATGATGAGGCACTGGCTATGAGAATGGGCGCGGCAGCCTTTATTAGGAAACCTGAAGAGCCAAAAGAAATAATAAATTTGGTTAAAAAAATATTCGAGGAATACCAGTCTGGAAAAACAGTGCCGCTACAACCTTTGATATCAGATGAAAAAGAATATCTTGCTTTGTACAGCAGTAGACTGGTCAAAAAACTGGAAGATAAATTCCTTGAACTGGAATCGGCAAATACGAAATTAGAGGTAGCCTATGATGAATTGAAATCCATTGATCGGTTGAAGGACAATATCATTTCCAATGTCACCCATGAACTGCGTACACCCATCATGCTGGCCTGGGGTTTTCTTGAACTTGCTTTAGACGAAACAGACCTGACCAAACGTAACGAACACCTGACAAAGAGCATAGACGCCCTCAAACGCGAAGATAAGATTGTAATTGACCTTATCGAAACTGCTACCGCTGAAAGAGGACTGCTCAAACCTTTTACCGACACCATAGATTTTGGCGAGATAGTCACTGCAGCTGTTGAAAACCTTAAACCAAAGGTAACGATATATGATATTAATATTGACGTATCTTTCGATGGCGACCTCATAATACTGGGCGATTACTACCAATTAAAGCATGTCATGATCAACCTGATCGATAATGCTATTAAATTCAATGTAAAGCAGGGTAAAGTGGAAATTAACGCAATTGAGGACAATGGACAGATTCAGGTCTGTATCAAGGACACGGGAATTGGTATACCAGAGGATAAGCTGGCAAAGGTATTTGACAAGCTATACCAGATAGAATCCGATACGAACCGAAAATATGGTGGGACCGGCATCGGTCTTACAATCTCAAAACACATTATAGAGGGGCATGGGGGTAGCATCTGGGTTAAAAGCGAGGAAGGAGAAGGCAGTACATTTTGCTTTAATTTGCCTAAGAAACCTGAAAACAGTTGAACAATATGAGAAAATGGCAATAAACCAAAAAGCATTTTGCCCACCACATTCTTCAAATAAACCCTCCTTTGAACCATTGAACATTTAAGTAGCTTAAAATAGGTGTAGTATTCAATGAATGCCGAATTTTCAGAAGAATCAGATAAAATTAAATTTGAAATTGTCAATGCAGTTAACCAGGGACATGACCCGTTTTCACCATATCCTGCATGATTCACCATACAGTTCTTCCTGAATGCTGTCTATCTTGGGCTCATCACCGCATACAGGACACTGGGGATTCTTGTGTATCTTGATCTCATCAAATGTCATGTCCAGGGCATCATAATATATCATCCTGCCAAATAGTAACTCACCGATACCAAGCAGGTATTTCACAACTTCTGTGGCCTGGATAACACCAATAATACCGGGCAGCACACCCAGCACCCCTACTTCCTGGCCGGACGGAACCATGTCTGGTGGCGGTGCATGTTCGAACAGGCAGCGGTAACAGGGTCCTTCTCCGGGAATTATGGTTGTAACCTGCCCCTCGAACCTGAAGATACTGCCATGGGACAGGGGGGTTTTGGTCAGCACGCAGGCATCGTTCACCATATACCGGGTAGCGAAATTATCTGAGCAGTCCACCACGATATCATAATCCTTGATGATATCCATGATATTACTGGCATCCAGCCGCGTCTTGTAGGGTACGACCTTCACGTCTGGATTCAGTCGCTCAACGAACTCGGCTGCTGAAAGCACCTTTGGCTTATCCACGTTTCCGCCGTGTATGACCTGGCGCTGAAGATTGCTAAGGTCAACCACGTCATCATCCACAAGCCCCAGCGTGCCAACTCCGGCAGCGGCCAGGTACTGGATGACAGGAGAGCCAAGACCTCCTGCGCCGATGCACAGCACTTTTGAGTCCAGCAGTTTCTGCTGCCCTTTACCGCCGACTTCGGCAAGTATGATGTGACGTGAGTACCGCCGTATCTGTTCTTCATTTAATCCGCCTATCATCTGAATATTTCTCCTGGGTTGTAGTGAGATATTACCATGGGTTGTATTTAGTCTACTGAAGTATTACCGATACATATATATTATGGTGGTGACAGTTAGATTTTATTGGATATGTTGATGAGGAACATTGAACAATGCTTTTTCTAAGGATTTTGACCATTTATCGGTATGGTTCTTACCACAATTTGTGCAGATACGGCTGTTGCAACCGAAATAGATGGTTAGGTCGGTACCACTATGCCAATACAGGTGCCGCCCGCATCTTTGATTATCATGCCCATTACATGAATATGATTTTATCAGGCGGCGGGCGAGATATAAGAGATTCAAGTATTGTTCTGCTGCTCACTCGCCCTTGTCCACTCTTGAAACCCTTAGCATTGAACTCACAGGAACACCGTCAATGGAATCCATACCGTTCTTGTCAATCAACACAGCAATAGCAGTGGGATTGGCCTTCCTGGATTTGAGCAGGGATATAACATTGCTAATAGTATTCCCGGTGGTGATAACATCATCCACGATAACGCAGTCCTTGCCTTCCACACTTGAGAAATTCTGGGACAACATACCTTTGTGGGACTTCTTGTTGGCTTGCTTGTTAGACTGGAACACTGCCAGTTCAACTTCTATCTCCTCGGCAATCAAGCTGGCTATTGGCACGCCGCTCAGCGCTACACCCACTACCACATCCACATTGGACTGTGACCTCTCAAGGCTCTCCAGCAGCAAATCAGTCATTGCTCCCGCTACCAGACTCAAACGCCGTGAATTCTGGCCAATACTGCTCCAATTAACATAAATATCCTTTGGGGCCTGGGATATCTCCCCTTTTTTGGAATGAGCCAAAAGCCAGGTGGCTGTATCCACTGAAACATTAAGTTCATCTGCAATCTGCCCCTCTGAAAGACCGCTCTGCTGGAGTTCAAGCGCTTTTTGAATAAGATCTCTAATGTTCTTCATAGCAATACCAACAATAATTCATCCTGTAACAATATAAAATTAATCCAAAACTATCAATGCCCTGCCCGCCGTCTCCTTATGGCAGAACCACATATCTGGCACTCATTGCCAGACTTCACCATTACTCCGCACCCGGTACACCTCAGCTCCCATACAATTTCTTTCGTAATCCCTGACGAACCCGCAGGCTTGAACTCCAGTTCCAGACCAGAAGCAACGTTTTGAACAGCATAATCATCGGTTATAAGAATCACCTTAGACTTTTGAGCAAGTTCCAGCGCCTTTGCAAGCACATCAATATCCGTCTCAGAGAGTACACCTGCATCCCCGGTAGATGCTGCTGCCGACACCACCTGCTCTTTGAATACACCAAGTGGCGGTTCCACCCTCAAACCCGCATCGTGCATAAGGTCGAACCTTAACCGACTGGTGCGGTCAATGATTTCATCCACCACACCGGGCACTGTCACCATAGTACAATCTGTGAAATGGACCCCCACAATAAAGCCAGATGTATCAATAACGTACACTTTATCTTCCATCTGTCTACCTGCTTGATTTTGCTGCTGACTTGTATTCCTTTTCAAAACGTTTAAAACGTTTTGTCTCATCTGCACCAAAATATTGCTCAAGTTCCTTTATCACTTTGTCGACCTTCACCCGCTCCAGTTCTGAGAGTCTGGCAAAAGCATTCGCAGATATTGAAATAGAATTTTCAAGTCCTTCAGTGATGGGATACCTGGCCACTTCTTTTAATGCCCACACGGCCTGGTCCACAGCATCCCCAAGTTTACGCTGTGATGACTCCACCCCCACATTTGCAAGAGCAGTAACCACTACATTAATACCCGTTTCTTCCCGCTGGTATCCATAAGACAAACCGATATCCTTGATAGACCAGACAACCTGTTCAGTACCCAATTCTAATTTATTGGACGCTGCAACCACACCCATTTCTTCCAACCTGGATATAATCAGGTTAGCTTCTTCCAGCAGATTGTTCTGGATGGCTGAAGTGCCAATATCACGTAATTTAAGAGCAGTTTGCCTCACTGCCCCTTCTACCGAATTGACTGCCGCCTCCCTGCCAATATTATATAGTGCAATGATGGAATTATTCAGGGTATCCATTTCCTTACTCCTGATGGCAGCCGCCCCAATAGTGCCCAGCATATTTCCTGCTTTAGAAGATGAAGAATCTATACTGTGAGCAGCCGCTGCAATTCCGATCTTGCTGACAGCTCCGGTAACTGTTAACTTCATTATCTCGAATTCTTTCTGGCTAAGTACATCATAATATTCAAATATCCTTCTGAGTATGTCATCAGCAGGTGCATCAAGCTCCCTGGATACAGCACACTTACCAATATCACCCATAGTCTCAATTGTTTCGTTGGCGGCTTCGTCTTCATCCATGCGCAGGGCCAGTTTACCGATATTATCTATATGACCCACGAAATGCAATGTAACCCGTTCCAGACTAAGTTTACGCATGCCTGAAGCGGTCAACATTTCTATACAGTTATGCTTCAATATGGACAACCCGAACAAAGACGGCCCCAGCTCACCTTTCATTATTGAACCCCTGATTATATCCACCACAGGCTGGATAGGGTCCCGTTCATGCATCTGGCTCCCGCTGCTCTGGACTGTCATTAGCACATTGTCCCTGGTAATCTCATTTGAAAAGCGTTCAAAACTGTGGGTGAACTGTTCGTTTTGCAAATATTTGTAAATGCTATGCCCGGCATAGCCTACCCCTACTGATGTTAATACTGCAAGCAAAAATTTGGTGCCAAGTACTTTCCAGTCATCTGTTCCAAAATGGACTACATTGAACATCATCATTAAACTTAATGTCAATCCAAAGGTACCAAGGGTGTAAGAAAGTGACTCCCTGGTATTGCTATGTTTCTTAAAGTAGTATGTGATGTTCTGGATAAAGTTGGTTGAGTATTTACGGGATGGTTTTCTCCGTTTTAATAGCCAGACCGTCAATAGCCACATAAATAATGTCAGGACCAACGCTGCAACATGAACCAGGATATTTATGGACATCTCTCCTGATGTCCATACTGGCAAGGTCAACATTGTAATCTGTATGAACAGTGCTCCAAGACAAATATCAGAACCTACTGACCTGAGGTTCAGCCCATTCACATATTTCAGGTACAATACCATAAGGAAAAATATACACAATAATATAGCTATAGGTAGAAATTCAAAGGCAGTGGGTATAATACCTATCATACACACTAATATTTTATATTAGTACTTAAAACAAACGATAAGAGGGACAATAATTTACTGAAACATTGGCAATTCATCACGATTCATCACTTAACCGATTACGCATGGAATTTTATTATGAGGTAAGTGAATATTATAAAATATTTCTATGATAAATTCAAGCATTCTTGCTCTGAATTTAACACGGTTGTAAGAATCCTTGATGATTTTAATTTCTTCAGGATCGATTTGTTTCTTTGGTCTTCCAAGATTTGTTCTAATTATGGGTTCGTTTCCAGTTTCGCGATAATGCTTCCATATCTGTTCAACTCTTCCTTTTGATTTTTCGATGTTTCATGCTATTGTTTCTCAAGATTTTCCTTTCTTCGTATGATTGATT
>JAUWTY010000101.1 GCA_030614485.1 Methanosarcinales archaeon
AGGAACTTCTCCCTCATCTGGGAAAGGTTATATTCCTCCCTGAAAACAGGGGCGCCTATGAATGAATAGTGGTCGCATGGGGCGTCTCCGCATGTTGTTCTGTCCGGGTCCCGTGTCCAGTATACACTGCCGCATTTTGAACAGGTTTTTTGTTCAAAGCCGTTCTCAAAGAAGTATTCAAGCTGGTATTCGTCTTCTTGCATGGTATTCCCTGTTTTGGTGATTGGGAGTTTTAATGGTCTTTATAATGAAAAAGTTTGCGCAGGAGTGTTTTAATTAAGATTTTTCAATAAGACAGTGCAATGAATGAGAAAATTGGCAATATTAAACATTGATAGCACTACGATATTGATTTTTGGTTAAAAATCATCCAGGTCAAATACTACAAATCCCTTCTCACGAAGTGCATTTTTTCCTTCAATCTTCTTTGCCACAAGCCCGTAATAATCTACCCTAACCCCTTTATTCCACTTAACAAAATCCGCTTTTTTCTTAAGTTTTTCAAGATTTCTCATTGATTCTGGTATAGAAAGCGTTTTCCACTTGCACTCAATGAACAACACCTCCTTTGACGTATCGTTCAAACCAACAAGGTCAATTTCCTCTTCCTTGTGCCACCACCGCCCTATCTTTGTAAACTCAAAAGGTCTTGCCTGCCACATAAATTCTGCTGCAATCTTCTCAAAAACCATACCCACATATCTGTTAAAATCAGGATTAAAATGCGGTATCTTAAAATCGCCATATATCAAACTTTTATTCGGATAGACAAACCTGAACCAGAAAGTAAAATAATTGTCTATGATATAGTATCTGGCATTTCTCGACCGATGTGTCTTTTCGGTGACTGGATACCGTGCCTCTACGATACTCAACACAAACAGGTTTGACAGGTACTGTGATACAATAGACGAACTTAAACCTGTATAGTTAACAATATCACCGAATTTTGTATTTCCAAAAGCGATTGCCGCTAAGATAGAGAAATATTTTGCAGGTTCCCTGAATTCGTATTTAAGCAAAACCTCAGCTTCCTCAAGCAAAAGGCTATCAGTGGAATACAACATTTCAAGCTGGCTGATCTTATTTATCCTATGTCTTGCTTCTTTGAGATAATAAGGAATTCCATCTGTTATAGCATATATTTTCACCAGTTCCTCAACCTTGAATTCTGGGAAGAACGCACCTGTATGCTTGAACATCAGTGGTTCCACCTTGATTTGTCCCGTTCGCCTCCCGTACAAAGGACTTTTGCTGCCCAGGACATGACGCTCCATCATGCTGATGGACGAACCGCACAGTACAAGCATTACATTAGAATCTTTAAGGTACAAGTCCCACGCTTTTTGGAATATTGAAGGAATAGCTTTGTTGTTGTTTATAAGAAATGGATACTCGTCTATCACAATAACCAATCTTTTTTCAGTCTTAGCTGCCTCTTTTAGCGTATCCGGCCAATCAAGGGTTGACTGTCCTAAAATTTCGTTATTCAATCCGTCTGCAACAAGTGTCCTGAATTCCGAAAGGTTTGCAGCATCCCCTCTTTCATCAGCAAGAAAATATACAGCACGTTTATCTTTTATGAACTTGCGCAGGAGTTCTGTTTTCCCAATCCTTCTTCTGCCAAATACAACGATAAATTCGCTTCTGTCCGAGCTGTATGCGGAATTTAAGTGTTGTAGTTCTTTTTCCCGGTTGATGAATTGTTTAAACACAATTAGCATAATCGTGTTTAAAGTATATAACTTTAATCAGATATTGGTACACAGAGACAAATCCACAAATTTATAGTAAACGATATTAAGGGAAATAGCTATTCGTCATGAACGCCAATACAAGCCTATGTCAAGGGAATTCACCCAAAAAGATATTGAAATATTCAACAAACTGGCTCCTGAAATGGAAGGCAACCTCATTTCCCCAGGGGGCCACCAGTACCTGTTTATCCTGCGTCCCCTCTCCCACAAAGTGGCCGAATCAAGCGAAGATTTCAAGGAGCGGCTGCTGCGGCTCACCAATGATGAATTGGAATACCTGCTTGACCTGAGTCTTAAAGCACAGGAAGATATCAGGGGTCTGTCAGAAGGTGATATGTACGCATTTGTTGAGGCAATAGAAGAAAGAGTGCCGCAGAGGTTGACCGAACTCAAGGATTTCCTGGGCATCTTCGGTTAATTGGTTACTTTTCCCTGCGAATTACACCGTACTTCTGGACCTTCTTCATCCTGGCAAGATTCAATACTCTTGCCATCTCCTTTTCTTCAAGGTCCCTGGATTCGATATATCCTGCCTCTACCGCTTCATTAAAAATCTCATACCCACGGCCAGTCCTTGTAAATACCGTGGTCCAGCCTTCAGGAGCGCCAACACCTCCAAAACTGATAGCCGCATTCTCTGCAGTCAGGTCTGTACAGTATTTACAAGAAGAACTCCTGTACTGGTCAAGTTCACCAAGGTCGTAACTAATGGTCTCACCATCTTTACCCAGTTCGATCTTTCCCCGCCTTATCTTCATGCTTTCAATATCTTCCAGTTTCAGGTGATTGGATGCTACGAACTCCTCCATACCTTCATGGGAGAACGTGTCCATGCAGAACAATCCCAGTGGAAGGATATTAGCACGCATGAACATGTGCAGCAGCCCGTAAGGGCTCTTGTATATTTTATAGACCGCATCGATATTGCAGGATGGTCCCACAAAAGCAATACTGCGCATACCCTGCTGGACAGCGTTCATCAGGGCCTGGATAGTCATACTGTGAGTATAAATACTGCCTGCAGACTCTATTAATTCATCAGCGGTAGTGGCAATGATGGGGACGGGTCTCCACGGTTCATCCCTGGATTTCACTGTCACTATGGCACAATCAATTAACCCCTCTTCCAGTGCATAAGCCAGCAGTGCCGTAACCACACCCCCGTCCTGACCCCGAATATCTTTTATGGCTGACCGGGCTGCATATGGATGCCTTATCCTGCCGATAAGTCCAATCTCAGTGGTAATGGTACGAGGGCACTGGTTGTAACAGATACCGCATGCCGTACAGGGGCCTATCAACTTGGGTTTTTCGCCGTCCATAATAATGGACGGGCAGCTGGCAGCACAGGCGCCACATGCCGCACAGATACCGGGTTTGATAATGTCCTTGCGCAACCTTCCGAATGATATCTTTTCTTTAGCTTTCAGGCTGCGTTTGACCCTGACAATGTTCTTTGCCATGTCATCGAATTTTTTCTTGCATTCAGGGTCGTGAAAATAATATATTTTGCCCTCTGATTCTGTAGTATATGGAGTTGTTCCTGGAACTTCACGTTTACATATAGGGTCGATAGGCATGTCTGTTACTTCCAATTGTGCTTTTGAAGGTAATGGATTATATTTTTTGCGGATTAAATTTCAAAGAATGATAAGGTCGGGACAATTGGGATAATATGAAATCGTGGTTACAATATGATTAACTTTCAACTGACTCGCATAAAGACATACCAGGAGAGTAAGTTAGTGCAAGTAATTGCCTGCTCCATATTGTTTCTTTATTTTCATGCCTCCGAGCAAGTCATCTATGTTCCGGTCAATCACACCAATAAATTATGTTTATCACGGTCCCAAATTATTACCATAAACCTGAGCCACTTGCCCTGAAAAGATTTAAGGATACTTAATATCATAATCAGATTAAAACTGCTATACTCAGGTGGTCATTTGATACCTATCGAGGCACACAACCTCACAAAACGATTTGGAGAACTAACAGCCGTTGACAACCTTGACCTGGAGGTAGAAGCAGGTGAGTTCTTCGGATTCCTTGGCCCCAACGGTGCAGGCAAGACCACCACCCTGCAAATGCTCAGCGGCCAGCTCCCTCCCACATCGGGTACTGCGCAGGTATTAGGTATAGACGCTGCCACCGACCCCATTGCCGTCAAAGCGGTCATCGGTATCGTCCCCGAACTCGAATACCCGCCCAGCTTCCTGTCAGTTGAGGAATACCTGCACTTTGTTGCCGCAGTCAGGGGACTGCCCGATGACGGCAGGGTGGATAAGTGGATAAAGTTCTTCGGCCTGGAAGACAGGCGCACCACCCTGTGCATGAGCCTGTCCAAGGGCATGAAGAAAAAAACCACTATCTCTGCAGCCCTGCTTCACGAGCCCCAAATGCTCTTCATGGACGAACCATTCCTGGACCTTGACCCCCTCATCCAGAGGAAATTAAAGGACTGGCTGAGTGATTTCGTCAAAGGGGGCGGCACTGTATTCCTCAGCACCCACATACTGGAGCTGGCAGAGAAACTTTGCACCAGGGTGGGTATCATAGATAAGGGAAAACTGGTGGCTGTGGGCACTCTGGATGAACTGCAAAGCAGTGCCAGCGATACCAATGTAGATACAGGTGACAGTAGTAACAATGATGACAGTGGTGACAGTGAGGATCTGGAACAGATATTCGTACGCTTAGTGGGATAGAGGCGACAAAAATGCTTGATGCGAAGATTCTCAAGTTGATGTTCAAGGAAGAGTTCAGGCTCCAGGCATCTTTCTTTAACCGCTCATATTTCCTGACATCATCCCTGGTATTAGTGCTATTTACATTTATCATGGGCCTCAGCCTGCCCATGCTGCGTCAGGCCGTTGAAATTGATGATATGCTACTGGTGACCCATTGGGTAATGCTGTTCTACGGACTGGGAGTGGGCGGATTCGCACTGTTCGGGGAGCGTATCCTGGAGCGCCGTTTCGGCAGCATCAGCCTGCTGCTTGGCAGCGGCTATACCCTGCCAATACGCCATCGCAGGTTGTTCTTTTTGTTCTATATCAAGGATATCCTGTACTATATCCTTCTCACTATACTGCCTATGGTAGTGGGTCTTGTACTGGCATCGGTCTTTGTATCCATTTCATTGACATCC
>JAUWTY010000090.1 GCA_030614485.1 Methanosarcinales archaeon
AACCCCGCCAACAGTTGTTGTATATGATATCGTGCCCCAGAACTTCTCGATGGTCTATATGAGCAGGGCAGATACAGGCAATACATCTGTTATTTCACCAATCATTGGACAGGCATACTGGTGGAATGTCAGTACCTTACAGCCAGATGAAGCGGTCTATGTTAACTACACGGTCAATGGCACCGGCATTTACAGGATGATGGACCTGTTCATAGTTGGTATTGACCCAACCTATTCACTGGCCATGCAGAGCACACCAGTACTTTCCATATCCAACATAATGGTAATGGATGCAAATATGGAATCATTACTTGGCGTCATGACAATCGGCATGTTAGTGATAGGACTGGCAGGAAGAAGAAGGCGATTAAATTAAGGAGAGATGATTTCTCTCCTTTCTTTGTTTTATTTTTTACTATTTTTCAGTTATTGTTTAATGTGTATCATATCTGTGAAAATTGCTGATATAGTCAAAATGTAGTAATATCATACAATATATATATTGTATGATATTATATCGGTATATTACGATGTTGCATTACAATGTTATATTGCATTGAATAATACATCGGTATATTCGTGGCATAGAATGCAGTGGAATATTAAACTCGCCCATATATCTTTTGTATCTCTTTGATGCTCTCCCATGCTGCATCAAAAACGAATTGAGGAATCTCCCATGGGTTCTCGTCACCACTTTTAATCATTTCAAGGTTTTTCTTAACGGTTAGTCCAAGATAAATCGGAAACGGTTCAGGGTCTCCTTTAGTCTGGACAAAAAAGCGGAAAAGAAAAACTCTCCTATCTTCAGTTGATATATACATCGTTCTGGGTGCATGTTTATCATCAATGTGGATATTTCTTAAAAATGTCTTTGCAAAAGCAGCAAACTGGCTAATAAATTCAGTCAATTCATCAAAAGAAATGGTAACCTCAGGCGTTTTAATGCCTGCAATCCCTGCGGCATCTCCAGTTTTATATTTTGGATCCAGTAGCACAACAGCTCTTGCATCTAATTTCCTTTTAAGGTCAATAACAATAGGTTGAATTGATTCTGATAAACTCATATTTATTAATAACGAGATATAATATTTGAATGTTTTGGTTATATTTTCATTCTTCCTTCAATAGCTTATCAAGCTCAGCCCTCTTGTCAGGAGACAGTTTTTCCATAGCCTTTTGGGATTCCATAGAAAATTGCTTGACGAACAATGCCTGCAACATTGGCAATACTGATTGAGTCTGCTGCTTGCTCTTATAATCCAACACTGCAATCTCCCGCATCTGGGTCAGTTTTTCAGCGGTCATACTGCCCTGGCCCAGGCCCGGACAGTCCATATCCACCACAATATAATTCTTGCCATTATAACCCAGCGGGAATGAGCGGCAGGAAAATGGCCTGTTGTCACCCATAGTGCAAGAGTTATTCTCAAGGTCATACAATGCGCAGATTGTCCTTTCATCTACGGTCTGCTTGTCCAGTTGCATAGCAACCGAACCATATTCACCTACAATAGACAGTACGGGCAGTACCGTATACATCAATCCGTGCTCTATCCAGTCCCTTATATCATCAATATAAACACTTACGTCCCTTTCACAGCATTTCCCGCATTCTGTGCAGTTGAATATAAATTTTGGTTTTGTGGTCTCATCGTTCATGGTAACTTACTCCCTCCAATTCTAAACAGTATCATGAATTAACACCCGAGGTACGGGAACTCTTGGATATTTCCCCTGCTATATCAGTGGACATGAGCTTTTTGACCTCATCAAAATCATTGGTCTGCCCCAGCACCCACATCAACTTCACCAGCGCTACTTCCGGCAGCATATCCTCCCCCTCCAGTGCTCCAGCCTTCAGGATGTCACGCCCGGTATCATACACCCGGTCGCACACCCTGCCGTTAATACACTGACTGGTCATTATCACAGGCACCCCGGCCTGCGTGGTTCTTTCAATATATGGCACCCATTCAGTAGATACATGTCCCAGTCCCGTGCCTTCCAGCACTATGCCCTTGTAGTTGGCAGAAGCGAACAACAGCATTTCGGGACTTGCGCCGGTGGTATATTTGACAATAGTACATCTGGGTTCGATATTGGTATTGATAGACAGTTCCTGCTCTCCACGCCGCTTATAGTCCAGATACGTATCAATTTCTCCTGAAGGATATTCTACCCTGCCCAGAGGTCTTGAATTGATGGACTGGAATGCATCACGTCGACTGGTATGCATCTTCCTGACCTTTGCACCCCTGTGGATATGGCAAAAATCGTCCGATGTGCTCCCGTGCATCACCACAGTGACCTCAGCGATATCACTTACAGCCACCTTAGCTGCACATATGGCGTTCATGGCATTATCACTGCTGGGACGGTCAGCACTGCGCTGGCTGCCCACGAACACTATGGGCACAGGTGTCTTAATCATAAAAGCAATGGCTGCAGCCGTGTACATCATGGTATCGGTGCCGTGGGTAATGATAACACCATTTGCTCCGGCCTTGATCTCATTGTTCACTTCCTCAGCCAGCTTGACCCAGTATTCAGGCCGCATGTTCTCAGATAAGATACTGTAACATACCCTTGCATTATAATTGGCAATCTCAGTAAGTTCCGGGATGGCAAGCAGGATATCTTCTGCTGAGAACTGGCTGGTCACGGCCCCGGTGCGGTAATCCACCTTACTGGCTATGGTGCCGCCAGTGGAAAGGATAGAAATATTGGGTAGTTTAGGGTCCGGGGCAGGCAGTCCTATCTGCGGACCTTTCAGTTCACTTTTCTTATCAATAAGTTCCAGAGTAACATTCACGGGCTCAAGACCTATATTATACCCGTTTTTCAGTTTCACGACCGTTTTCCCGGTAGTAGAGGGCATCAGTACCCCCTCATATGTATTGCCATCGCATCTGGCTAAAACAATATCTCCTTCAACTATTGCCATTTTATATATCTCACAAGTATGATTGTTTCACATCATCGAGCCGCTTCATGCCATCCTGTACGTTATTGACATGTTCCATAAGCGTGTCAATTTCCTGCACAAGTAAATAATTCCTGTCATTTATCATACGGCTTACTTCAAGTGGCGCAGGCCCGCCTACTGTTGATCGGCGATTCACGTTCTCCTTTATGTCAAGAGCTCCTTTGAAGAGTTCCTCGTCCAATCCTTCATCAGACAGTTTCTTGCCAATGATCTTCATACCAATCCTGTCCAGCTCTTCCAGCGTGTGTATGTTACCTTGTGCCATGGTCCCCACTATCTGGTGTGCTGTCCTGAAAGGTAGCCCTGTGGTCCTGACAATGGTATCTGCCAGTTCTGTTGCAGTGGAAAAACCAGTGTTTGCAGACAATGATAGTTTATCCTCGTTTATCTTCATGGTACTTATTATACCTGATGCAATATTTACTGTACCCAGGGTGATGGCGGCAGCCCGCCACAGGTGGGTGGTAACTTCCTGCAAGTCTCTATTATAACTCATAGGCAGGGCTTTTGTGATGGCAAGAACAGACATCAGGCATCCATCCACAGTACCGGTTTTTGCCCTCATCAGTTCGGCAGTATCCGGGTTCTTTTTCTGGGGCATTATCGAAGATGTGGATGCATAACTGTCGTCCAGCTCCACAAGCCCGAATTCCTCACAACTCCATAGTATCATCTCCTCGGCCAGCCGGCTCAGGTTGGTCATGATATTAGCGAAGACTGAAATTGATTCCACTACAAAGTCACGTGTGCTTACTGCATCCATTGAGTTCTCTACCAGGCCGTGGAACCCGAGAAGTTCACGGGTACGTTCACGGTCGATTTCAAAACCGGTTGATGCGAAGGCTGCGGAGCCAAGGGGGGACTTGTTCGTACGAATGTATGCTCCAAGTACTCTCTGACAGTCCCTGGCCAGAGCATCGTGGTGAGCGAGCAGGTGGTGGCCAAGAGTAGTGGGTTGAGCATGCTGTAAATGTGTAAAACCAGGCATTAGAGTTTCCTTGTTCTCAACTGCAATTTCCAGCATATTTTTCCGTAAGGTAATAAGCTTGTGCAACAAGGTAAGGAGTTCATTTCTCAGGACCAGTCGGATACATGTCGTGACTTCATCATTACGGGAGCGTGCTGAATGCATACGCCCGCCAGTTTCCTCACCAACTATTTCGATTAGCTTTGCCTCAATGGATATATGGATGTCTTCATAAGAAGTGTCAAGTTTATCGTAACCTCCTCCCTTGATAGTTTCCAGTCCTTTAAGGATATGGGTGCATTCATCCCTGGATATTGTTCCAGTTTCTGCCAGCATTATTACATGTGCCGTATCTACCAGCAGGTCTGCCGTGAATATGTGCCTGTCTGTATCCATGGAGGAAAGATAACTAAGCACGTTTGGGTCATCCTTGTTTAGTCGACCTCTGCGCAAAATGTTATTCATAGTAACCACAATACATATTATTGTTAGAATGAATAAACTTTTTGAATGGTTTTTTTTATTTTATGTGCATCTGTCACTACATTGAATAGCCTTTCAAAATCTTTTTCAAAATGCAGATGACCGCTGCACCCGCAGTCGGAACATCCAAATCCGTTAATTGTTTGGGTTGTGTGCCCGATAGCTTTTGAGATGGCACATTCAATGTCAAGGTCTGTGCAGGTAAGTACTATTCCCTTTGTCCTGGTATGGGGCAACAGGTAATCGATATGCCAGTGGCGGGTAAGGTTGTTGCCAGCTGCCACGCCCAGGTGGCGTATCACCCTTGCAAACCCGCCCGCACCCCTGGCAGAACCTGTATAGGCATAAAACCCGGCAAGGAACTTTTTCGTGCCCAGGGCGCCTACTGCAGTGTCTATATCCTCATCCAGTGCAAGTATGAGGGAATATGTGCCCTTGCCGTTTGGTACAGTAAAGGTATGTTCATCCATTAAAAATATATTAGTGGTAAGGTTTAAACCGATTACCTTTCATTCGTCCGGTTCAACTGAAAAACACCCCAATACACAGACTCTCAATTTTTTACACAGGATATACTTTATACACAAAGCCCTTACACTATGGAATTTGGATAAGGGTTGGTGACCACCTCATGATTCAAGCAACAAATCGTTTTGTTTAAGTATACGAAGACACTGTACTGTTAGTACGGTGATAGTTATTTTATGCTCGGTTTAATAATAAATTAGAGCAAAGCAAACGTGCGTTTAATCAATCATAGATTTTATTTATCAGCGTAACAATCTCAGGATAACCCTCTAT
>JAUWTY010000083.1 GCA_030614485.1 Methanosarcinales archaeon
GTGGTGCGCCAGGGGCCGGTGTTTGATTGGGGCGAGGATGGGTTGAGGTTTGATTGAGGGAGTCTGTGGTATTATATGACTTATTGGAGACCCTGCACCTTTGGTGCATGGGTCGTCATTTATCAAGTGATTCCTCTAAATCTATTACGCATAAATTAAATGAATTCATGCAGCATCTCCTCTAAATAGGGAGTATTAAGATGAGAGTATATAAACGTTTTAACAGTTTGTGGGGGTCGGCAAATGATACTTATGCAATGAATGTTAATCTAACAAAGTCTGTTTGGTTCATATGACACTACAAACAATATGAAATTATAGTGGTCAATAGGAATGATGTATTGTTTGGCTAACAAGTTTTCAAATCAGTTTGAAATACTTTTCAACCCTGGGTCTTATTTGCTTCCACCATTGCTTTTCGTGCATCAGCCTGCCGTTTTTCCACCACACATATATTGGCACATTCGATAAGTTTCTCTTTAGGAGGTGTCTTGCCCGCTATCTTGTATGCCTCTAAACCACTGGACACCCAACCCCACTCAAAACAGGAATCGCCGCAGATTGTAAGTTCCTGTGCTGGCGGTGTCTTGCCTGTGGTTTTGTATGCCTCAAGGCCGTCATGTAACTTACCTTCCTCAAAACACTTCCTGGCACAAATAGCAAGTTCTTCTTCAGGCGGAGCCACATCTGCAATTTCATATGCCTTTAAACCATGGGCAAGTTTCCCTTCCTGAAAGGACTTCTTGCCAGTGGCAATGAGTTTATCCTTTGGAAGAGGGATTCCCATTGCTTTTGAACCTTCTATAGCAGAATAAATCTGGCCCTCTTCGAGATACTTTGCAAGCCAGCCAATAAGCAATTCTCCAGGCAGCTCTATCCCCACAACCTTGGCACCTTCTATTGCTTTAACCATCCAGCCTTTCTCAAGGTACTGGTATATGTATCCTTTGAGTTCATCTTCTGATAGTGTTTCTCCTCCTATTTCAGAAGCTTCAATGGCTTCAGCCATCCGACCTTTTTCAAGACGTTCTTTTATGTACGCGATAAGTTTTTCGTCACTCATAATTTTACACATACCTTTAATGATACAAATGGTTATCCAGTTTCATTTTTTATCACAGTGCGTCTCCACAAGACCAGCATGACCAGACTAACGACACTCACCAGCAACATTCCCTGCGTGGGGTCGGGATTCATGCCAGGATTGAATTCCTGTAATGCTGCAAACAGAATAAAGAAGGACAGGGAACCTGAGACCAGGGCCGTGATATGCCGTTTAGTCACATCCCGGTGATAGACTTGATGGGTGGCGAACAATAATGCAGAGGCAAAAAATACCAGTTGTATTGCAATTGTAATAATCCCAGACGTGCCTATTTCCGCAAGTAAATTTGGCAAAATCAAATTTAAGGCCTGGAACATGAAACCCACAATTCCAAATACGGGCGGGGAAAGCACTGAAAATCTGTGAGTTGTAATCCTGGAGTCCCTATACCTGAATGCCAACAGAGCTAACATTGCGATAACCGCTGTGCCACCGATAAGCAGTAGTGGGTGAGGATCGAAGGGGATCATCTCGCCGTTCTCCCAGGTACCCATGAACATCATACCAAGAAGTGTAATCAAAACCAACCCGGCTGCTGCAAGTCTAAGTCCCCTTTTCTTCAGTAGAGGCACACTTGCATATTCTGGCCAGTACATACCAACCAGGACAATGGGTATTAATGTGCTGATAGTTGCATGGTAGAATGTCAGCATAATGGTCCACGTCCACTGGACCCCGAAATACATGCCGTATCCAGACAGGATTCCCATATCTATCCAGCCTGGGTTGAAGTATGATTTTACCATCAGCCCCTCTTCAACAATACCGTACGCTACAGCCAGGAATATGACGCTCCATTGCAGGTTCCATCTAACCATTGCTTCTCTTATCAGCAATGTTCCGCAGCCGTACAATAGCACCAACATTAACAACATTACAGGGTTGAAGAATTGCAGCGGCGGGCTGGAACCACTGAGGAGTTCTCCGATTGTGGGTGGAAGAAATAATAAAGTGAACAATATTTTTGTTTCAGTTTTCATGTTTAAGCTATATGTATTTGTCATAATTTATATAAAATACCAAATGGATTGTTTATCCTTCAAGCTCTGATAAAGTAGTCATTTTATGCCGCATAAGCTAGAATTGAATGTTAATGTCAATAAAGAATATCACAGCCTTAATGGACCGTGGTTATCCTGTAGGTGTAAAGTTCCTGTCAGATAGGCCAGCATCCCATACTGAAAAACTTTTCTGCGAACTAATCCAACAGGCCCGCCAGGGCGAAACCATCTCATTTTCAGAACAGGGATGTCCCGTGGGCGCCTATGTGCTGGGCAGGGACGCCCCCCGGCCCGAAGAATACTATTTCAATTCGGGCAGGTACAGTAGCCAAGAATCTGCCGTCCGGGCAGCAGAAGCATTACCCCGACTTGAGGCACCGTATAGTTCAATCCAGCTCTTTCCCCTAACAGAAGACACCCCTGATTTTGATGTAATGCTGCTTTTTCTCTCCCCTGAGAAGGCCACGCAGCTGGTGCAGGCATTCTCCTACCATTCCGGGCGGCCCCTGACATTCATCACCGGCGGCACGGCTTCAGTCTGTGGGGACTGCACAGCAGCGCCTGCCACTAACGGTCGCATATGTATTTCCGTTGGCTGTAAGGGTTCCCGCAAGCACAGCAAATATGGGGAAGATGAATTAATTGCCGCTATTCCCTTCAATCTCGTCAAAGATATCCATGAAGGACTTTTAGCCATACCAGGCATATTTGATTAAGTAAATCCGCAACCTTTAATTAAAGGCACACCATATTTGTCATACATCTCATAAATGGTTGGCATCATGGAAAACATATCAGCATTAAAGAAACTGGCACTATTAGGTGGAATTGATGGAATTGTAACATTATCTTCCCCTGAATTTGCAGAACACATATCATCAAGCCCCCAGACAGCCTCCAGACGACTTCAAACCCTTGAACATGCCGGATATATTACCCGCAAGATAGAACCCTCTGGTCAGAAAGTGATGATCACAAGACAGGGGCGACTGGTGCTTGAAACAGAGTACATGGAATACCGCCAGATATTCACCCGTCCTTCCACACACATAGAACTTACCGGCAAGGTAATCACCGGCCTGGGTGAAGGACAGTATTATACCACCCTGAAAGGTTACCACGACCAGTTCCTCAAACTGTTGGAATTTGATCCCTATCCCGGTACATTGAACATAAAACTTGAAGGCGAAAGTGTTGGATGCCGGACTATGCTGAATTTAAAGGACGGCATAATCATCGACGGATTTAACAGCAAAAACCGAACCTTCGGCGGAGGGCGCTGCTACCCGATTAAATTGGGAAACGGGACCAAAGGTGCCATAATGATTCCTGAGCGGACACATTATCCTGAGGATATCATTGAAATAATATCCCCCGATAACCTGCGAGGAAAATTGAAATTAAAAGACGGCAGCAAGATAACCGTCAAGGTTGAATAAAATAGAAAATTACCCATACATTAAGGTGCATATAATGAACAAATCAAATAATAATGTACAGCAAGCGGTCGAGTCATTGAAAAAAGGCCAGATGATACTTCTTTTTGATTCGGAAGATAGAGAAGGTGAGACTGATTTTGTTATTCCGGCCGCCAGCACCACACCTGAACATATTTACCAGATGCGAAAGGACGGTGGTGGGCTCATCTGCGTTGCTATTCATCCGACTGCATCCCAGAAACTGGGTCTTCCTTTCTATGCAGACATTCTGCGCCACACCGACATAAACGGTAATGGTAAAACACTAAGTAAACTGGTTGAAAAACAGGGTGACATCCCCTACGACTCAAAATCTTCATTTTCACTATGGGTAAACCACAGGGACACGTTTACCGGCATACCGGACCGGGACCGGGCATTGACCATTAGCCGTATGGGTAACCTTGTGCAGGATGCCATGGATGGTAAAGATGTAGATATTTCAACTGAATTCAGGTCGCCAGGCCATGTTTCTCTACTGAGGGCTGCCAGTGGTCTGGTGAAGGAGCGCACAGGACAGACCGAACTATCAGTGGTCCTTGCACTTTTAGCCGATATAACTCCCGCCATTGCTATCTGTGAAATGCTTGACGATTCAACTGGCCTTGCGCTGACCAAAGCTGATGCACAAAAATATGCTGATAAACACGGACTTGTGTTTCTGGAAGGAAGAGAAGCCATCCAGGCATACAATAATTCATTGAATCTGGATGACTAGTCCGTTCGATATTTGAAAATTTTCAGTTTACGTAATGAAGATAGAAATTAACTCTTGTTAAAGTTAATCTGTTTGAGCCGCTGGATGTTATCCAGCATTTGCTTTGATTCATCTACCTTTTCACGCTCAAGCTGGTTGATTATGAAATTCATATCCTGATCCAGGCGGTATATTTTAAACGGCCTTCCCTTTCCCGGCTTTTTCTCTTCCCTGACCACTATCCATTTAAGTCCTTTAAGTTCACGTACAGCCATACTGACCTCCGGTTGTCTCATGTCAGACCCAATCTCTATCTGTCGGGAGGTTACCTCGTCCATATTTTTCAGATAAGTAAGGGTTTTGGCAACATTTCGCTTTAATCCTAATCCCATCAGGGTGACCGCAAACTCTTCATCACTCCCATCAAATACGCTAACTGATTGATTTTTCATATAATTATCTCTCCTAAATATTACATTAAATAATATATATACATATAAGTTTATCTATACATTAGTCTTATATTCAATAAGTTGGTGGCAAAAATTCGATAAATATATAATGTTAGAATATATTATTCATTGTATCCCTCACCTACCCCCTTAATGTGCCATGTATGGACAAAATTTTACTTCTTATCAACTAACACTGACTTTTTGTCAGAGCATGTGAGATGCTTGAGGGTCCAGAGGTCTACCACTAATCAAAGCTGATAGACAAAAATATGCTGATTAACATGGACATGTATTCACGAAAAGAAAGGATGTCATCCAGATATACTACAGTTCACTGAATCAGGATGATTAGCTTCTGATGTATTGTTACTTTGTACCTGCTTAAGGAAGCCATGAATCAACTCTTTTTCATGTTGATTTGTTTGAGCCGTTGGATGTTATCCAGCATTTGCTTTGATTCATCTACTTTTTCGCGCTCAAGCTCATTGATTATGAGATTCATGTCCCGGTCCAGGCGGTATAGTTTAAACGGCCTGCCCTTTCCCGGCTTTTTCTCTTCCCTTACCACTATCCATTTAAACCCTTTAAGTTCACGTACAGCCACACTAACCTCAGGTTGTCTCATATCAGAGCCAATCTCTATCTGCCGGGACGTTACCTCATTCACATTTTTCAGATACGTAAGGGCTTTTGCAACATTTCGCTTCAATCCTAATCCCATTAAGGTTTCAGCAAATTCTTCATCGCTTATATCAAAGACACTAACCGATTGATTTTTCATAAACCAAGTCCTCCTTATATTCACATTAAAATAATATAAAATAAATGTTTCTATAATATTTAATTATATTTTCACGATGTGAACAAAAATTCGACTAATATTTATTTATTAGAAAAAATGTTCATTACAATTCACCAGCTAATATTTCATTATTTTAACATCCCTGCAAAAGATACTTCTT
>JAUWTY010000028.1 GCA_030614485.1 Methanosarcinales archaeon
GTGTCCACAATGAATGAAACGACTGTGGTATCATCGCTTGCTCCGAGATCCTCGGTATAATTAAATTCACCGGGTTCGGTAGCACTTTGTTCCTTAACGACCAGGTTCTTCAGTTCCTCACCATCTTGTGATACTGAGAGCCAGGCTTTCTTACCCTCTACATCAATTTCAAGAGCTGTGATGGAAAAACCTTCCGCAAGGGTCAGAGTTTCACCTACTCTAAGCAAATGGTCGTCATCTTCCTTTTCTTCTACAAGAACCTGACTGAGAATCCATTCACTTGAACCAGTATCGACAACATAGTATTTGTTGCCAAGATATGAGACATAATCTTTACCATCATCATTCCAGATTGTACTGTTGTAAGTAAGATTGCCTTTCAAAATCTCCAAATCTTTTTCGATCGGATCAATAACCAGTGACTCATTACCTTCCTGGTCATCTATGTCATAGTACATTATACTCGGATTGTCCGCTGAGTTTGCTGTTAATGTAACATTACCTTCTGTAGTGTTTAGTGTAGTTGCTACGCCGATAAACTCATAAGGTGGTGTCACCGTTTCAGCCGCACTGGCTGTTGGAACCAGGGCAGAGAACATGGTCAGCACCATGAGCGCAGAAATTAATACTGCTGATATTTTCTTATTCATTTCTTTTCCTCCATTTTTTGGATATATCCACCCGCTAATGCGGGTTTCATTATATGAGTGATAAATGCATGTTACTGATAGAACCGCTATTAGCGCCCTATCTGAGTCATTTTCCACCTGCATAATTGCAAAACAAAATAGTTCGACAATTGCCGCCGGTGGTTTCATCACCCTCGTAATCCCGTCATAACATGGATTATAAGTGTTCTATAAGTGATTACCCTATTATATCTTTTGCGGTCAATTATTGGCCAAAACAAGCAAACGGCTCCATTGTGACTAACGAAATTGAGTACACATATTGTCGAATTGATGCTCTGGTTTCATACCCCTGCCTGACATATCGACCTGACTGGCAGGTCTCTTACATTCAAATATTCTTTTACACCTTCGACAGTATATTCGCCAAAATGAAAAATACTTGCCGCCAATGCCGCATCAGCATGTCCCTCTACAAAAGCATCGTACATATGCCCAGGCCCCGAAGCACCCCCAGAAGCTATCACCGGTATATCCACCCCATCCGAAACGGCTCGAGTGATTGGAATGTCATACCCGTCATAGGTACCATCGCGGTCCATGCTGGTCAATAGTATCTCACCCGCACCCAGCTCCTCTACCTGCTTAGCCCACAGGATCGCATCAATGCCAGTCGGGGTGCGCCCACCGTATATTACTACCTCATACCAGGCAGGAGTGCCGTCTTCCAACGATATGATGGTCTTATCCTGGTTATCCCTTACATCCATATTACGACGGCAGTCAATGGCAGTCAAAATACACTGGGAACCGAAAATCTTCGCAGATTCACCTATCAGGGCCGGTCGTTTTACAGCCGATGTGTTTATTGAAACTTTATCGGCACCAGAGCGAAGTATGGTCTTGATATCCTGGATCGAGTTGATGCCACCGCCCACAGTCAGGGGGATGAACACCTCATCAGCCGTGCGCTCAATCACATCAATCATGGTACTACGGCCCTCATGGGATGCGGTAATGTCCAGGAAAACCAGTTCATCAGCTCCTTGCTGATTATACTCCTTTGCAAGCTCAACCGGATCACCGGCGCGCCGCAGGTCTTCAAACTCAATGCCCTTGACCACGCAGCCTCCCGCCTCATCAAGAGTCACATCCAGACATGGTATTATTCGTTTAGTCAGCATCAGTCTACCTTCGCGCACTTCATCGACTCATTACTTTATCTTATTTTCCATCGGCAATCATGGAAACATATTTTACAGCCAACACCTATTCTTGTGCATCATATCACATTAACTGTACTATTATCATACTATTACTATACTGGAGGATAACAATTCAATGTCAAATTTCCCAAGTGAAAAACCAGTGCTGGTCACGTGTGGACTGCCTTATGCTAACGGCAAGTGCCACATAGGACACCTGCGCACATATATCCCTGCAGACATATTTGTCAGGTCACTACACAAACAGGGCCAAGATGCAACGTTTGTTTGCGGTTCAGATACACACGGTACACCTATAGTGGTCAGTGCCGAACAAGCGGGCTCAACGCCCGAACAATTCATAGAACAATATCACCATCACTTTGACGAAGTTTTCAAGAACCTGGGTATAAAGTTCGACTTTTTTGGCAGCACAAACGACCCGGTAAACCATAATCGCACCAATGAGATCGTAAACAAGCTCATTGAGAATAACTATGTATATCCAAAGAAAATAGACCTTGCTTACTGCCCTCACTGCGAACGGTCCTTACCTGACAGGTATGTGGAAGGCATCTGCCCCTACTGTGAATCGCAGGCCAGGGGCGATGAATGCGACCAGGGATGTGGCAGGCACCTGGAACCGGGAGAAATCCTTAAACCCATCTGCAAAGTATGCGGTAGCAATGCAGAATACCGGAAACAAGAGCACTTCTTTTTCAGGTTGTCATCATTCAAGGATTTCCTGATGGAACATCTGGATACTTTGGGAGGTACTGCCAATTCCCGCAACTATGCCAGGGAATGGGTACAAAATGAACTCAGGGACTGGTGTATCACCCGGAATCTTGAATGGGGGGTAAGGTTTCCCGGACATGAGGACCTGGTGGTATATGTGTGGGTGGATGCCCCTATCGGTTACATCTCGTTCACAGAAGAGTATTGCAACAATGCCGGATTGGACTGGCAGCAAATATGGCAGGGCGATTCCCGCATCATTCACTTTATCGGCCTGGACATAGCATACCATCACTGCATATTCTGGCCTGCCATGTTAAAGGGTGCAGGTTATTCACTCCCCTGGGCAGTAATTGCTTCAGGTATGGTGAAGATTGAAGACAAGACCTTCAGCAAGAGCAGGGGATATGTGGTATGGGTGAATGATGACTACCTTGACCATGGTTTTCATCCTGACCTATTGCGATATTACCTTGCCAGTTACACCTCGCATACCAAGGAATTGAATTTTTCATGGACCGTGTTCCAGGAAAAAGTGAACAACGAACTGGTTGGTTCACTGGGCAATTTTCTGCACCGTACACTACATTTTGCCAATAAGAACTTTGGAAGGGTGCCCGAAGGACAGGTTTCCCCTGACGTCCTGGCTGAAATACGCGAAACTATCCAGAATGTAACGGAAGCCATGGACGAATATGAGTTCAAAAAGGCCATTGATACAATAATGAGCCTTTCTGCCTATGGTAATACCCATTTCCAGTCAAACGAACCATGGCACATGATAAAACAAGACCCTGATGCATGCAAGAGGGTAGTTAAGGACTGCCTTCAGATTGCAAAGGCACTGGTACTGCTTTGTGAACCAGTGATACCGGCTAAGATGAAGGAAGCATGGGAACAACTGGGTCTGGAAGGCGATGTTAGTAAGATGACCTATAATGAGGCATTGGTAGAACTTGAATCAGGCAGAGCGTTGCCAAAACCTGCCATACTTTTTAATAAGATTGATGATAAAAAGATAGAGGAGATGGAAAAAATAATGAACAAAAGGGTTGCAGAAGCTAAGGCAAAAGAAGAAAAGACTACTTCCGCCCCGCCACAGGTTCAGGAAATAACATTTGAGGATTTCAAAACCATGGACATTCGAATTGGTACTGTGGTCCTGGCCGAGAATATAAAAGATTCGGATAAATTGTTGAAACTTCAAGTCGATATTGGTGAGCCAGAACCAAGACAGGTAGTGGCAGGCATTGCCCAAACACACGAACCAGGGGAAATAGTAGACAGACAGGTGGTGGTGGTGGCCAACATGAAACCTGCCAAACTATTCGGTGTGGAGTCTAATGGGATGATCATGGCTGCCGATGAAGATGGAGCAGTACTATTACAGCCTGAAAAACAAGTTGAAAACGGCACCAGTGTAAGGTGAAATAAATAAATGAAGAGTAGATGGGGCTTGACGGATCGGAGGGGATGGATACGATGCCGTTATTGCCCCATTAGTTACTAATTGGTTATACTTATTCATAATGTTTTCGATTGATTTTACATCTTTTAATAAATATCATGGAATATTTGTCGAAAAAAGAGACGGATGTGTAGATATAAATATACGTTATTAAAACGAATTCAATGTTGATAAACTCAGGTGAAATGAATGGATAAAGAATGGAAGATGGATTTTGACATTCCTGACATAGGAACATTGGTGACGTTATTATGTACTGCCATAACTTCAGCTATCATGGGCGTTGGTAGTGTGGTTTACGTGGTTTTGATGATGACCACAGCGTATGAAGTAAAGGGAAAAGATTTTCTTATTAGTCTGATGAACCCAGAGGCTAACCTGACATTTGAAGCTGACTTTGTACTTGTTGTGGGTTCACTTCTTGTATTATCGGCAGTTTTCTTTTTCATCACGATGATACTTTCAATATTTGAACTGAATGCAGTTTCTCTTAAGGAACGGGGAGGACGTATCAAAATTGTATTAGTATCATTCATAATCTCACTGATATGTTTAGTAGGAGCGTTGCTTTCCACAGTATTGCTGAGGTATTATTACTATTATTAATGAGGCGATGAAAATGGGCAAAATTACAATTAGCGGTAATATCCACGAAGTGCCGGTTGTTGAGGAACTGGATGAGTCTAAGCAGATATTGAAAGCCAAGATAGAGACCAAGACTCATAGGGTACTGTTCCCCTTTACAGCCATCGTGGGACAGGAGAAAATGAAACGGGCACTCATACTTAATGCTATTAATCCTTCCATCGGCGGCGTGCTTATCAGGGGCCAGAAAGGAACAGCTAAATCCACAGCCGTTCGGGGATTGGCCGAGATACTACCTGAGATTGAAGTTGTATCCGGCTGTACCTATAGCTGCGACCCCCATGAGGAGGAAAAATTCTGCTGGGAATGCCAGATACGACAAAAGGAAGGCAGCATTACCACCGAGAAACGTCCCATGAAAGTGGTCGACCTGCCCGTGGGTGCAACAGAAGACCGGGTAGTAGGCAGTCTTGACATTGAGAAAGCAGTGACCCAGGGCATCAGGGCCTATGAGCCAGGCATACTTGCAGATGCAAATCGCAGCATCCTGTATGTGGATGAGATCAACCTGCTGGATGATTTCGTGGTTGATGCTTTGCTTGATGCCGCAGCTATGGGTATAAATACTGTTGAGCGTGAAGGGGTAAGCGTTAGCCATCCCGCTGGTTTCATAATTGTGGGAAGCATGAACCCTGAAGAAGGGGAACTGAGACCCCAGCTCCTTGACAGGATAGCTCTTCAGGTAGAAGTGGTGGGTATACCTGACATTGAACAGAGGGTGGAGATCATCGAGGGGCGCAACCGGTTCAATGATGAACCTGACACTTACAGGAAAGAGTTCCAGACCGAACAGGACCGACTGCATGCCCGTATTGTCAAAGCACAACAGATGCTGGCCAACGTGGTCACGACACGGGACAACCTCCAAACCATTGCCGAAATATGTGTGGAGTTCAATGTAGACGGCCACAGGGCAGATATCATGATAGAACGGACCGCTCGTACCAATGCGGCTTTTGAGGGGCGGGACCGGGTGACCAATGAGGACATTGTAGAGTCTGCCGAGATGGTGCTGCCTCACAGGATGAGGAAGCGGCCGTTCGAAGAGGAGGAGTTCAGCGTTGAACAGTTGAAACGCCTGGTGGATAAATGAACGATAATATTGCCGGTAGGATGCGGAATAACCTGAAACACGACTATGGTATTAAGGTATTCCATATGGGTAAACCCCTACTGGCAATCAGGATTCCAAAGACCGAGATTGGAGAGTTCAACAAGGACGATACTAATAATATCAAAAAACTACTGGCTAAGTATAGCGACCAGATACGTCCAGGTGAAGTAGTACATGCGTACATAATTGCAGACAGGTCGCATGTTGTGCTGGACCCGTATGACCTTTTTGGAGAGTCTGAAAAGAGGACGCTATCTAAAATACAAGCATTGGATAAGATAAAAACTATTGAAAATGCCCCTGGCTATCCAGTGTCACCAAAAAAATTGAACCATCGCACACCCAAACTTATTACACCCACATATTCAGCACCTATCAGCTTTACTCCGGTATTTAAGGCACCGGTACACCTGGCCCCCACCCACAAAGAACGTGAGATTGTAACTGAAGAAAAAACGCCCGAAAAGAAACTTGTTGAGAAAGCGGATGAAAAAGTGGTAAGGAAAATCCTCAGTGACTTTGCCAGTGGAAGAAAGATAAAACTTGCAGTCGGTCAACTGAAGAGTGGCAGACGGGCTGAAGTATTGACCAAGGGCAAACGTGGACGATATGTGAAATCCCGAATGCCAGATGGAGAAGTGACAGATATTGCCATTGCTCCCACCATTCGGGCAGCAGCCATTCATGCTAAAGGCGGGAGAATCACGGTTAAAAAGAGTGATTACAGGGAGAAGGTAAGACGCAGGCGTATTGCTACCTTGATTAACATTGTAATGGATACCAGCGGCAGTATGGATGAGATGGATAAGATCGATATCACCCGTAGTGTGATTGTAGCGCTCCTGAAAGATGCCTACCAGAGAAGGGACAGGGTATCGCTTGTTACATACAGTGGACGAAAAGGTGAGATGGTATTACCTTTTACTTCTTCTGTGGAACGGGCAAAACGGTATCTTGAAACAATCCCCTTTGGCGGTACTACACCGCTGGCGTCTGGTATGATGATGGGATTACATGCACTGCATAATGAGATCAAAAAGGACCCGTCCACTATCCCCATAATGGTTCTGGTAACCGACGGCAAGGTAAACGTGCCGCTGGAAGTTAGCGGCAATATCCGCAGGGAACTGTCAATGGTTATGAAGTATATAGTCAATGAAGGTATCCATTTACTCGTAGTGGATATGAGTAGTGAGGGTTCTGAACTTGCGTTTGAGATATCTGATGGGACTGGCGGGAGATACTACCACCCTGACCGTCTTAGCAAGGAAACCCTGTATAAGGCCATCAGTGAGCAGAGGGATGAGGCCACCTATTTTACCAATGTGTAATGTGTAATGTGTAATGTGTAATGTGTAGGAGGCATTAATTATGGGTGTTGAACTGGGTGATATTTTCGAAAAGCACGAGGCTGAGATCAGCGACCTGGCCGGAAAGGTCGTGGCAGTGGATGCCTATAATACCCTGTACCAGTTTTTAAGCATAATTCGACAGCGGGACGGTACACCTCTTAAGAATTCCAGGGGCGAGGTAACGTCACACCTGTCTGGCTTTTTGTACCGCACCACCAACCTGATAGAAGCGGGAATCAAACCAGTCTTTGTGTTTGACGGCAGGCCGCCCAGCTTCAAGGCACGGACACTGGAAGCCAGGACTAAAACGAGGGATGAGGCCATGCAGCGCTGGCAGGATGCTATCGCCGAGGGCGAGGAAGAGAAGGCCTTCATACATGCCCAGGCCTCGTCACACCTTAAAGGGAGTATGGTCGAGGATGCAAAGACACTGCTGGGATATATGGGGCTGCCGGTAGTGCAGGCTCCGTCAGAAGGGGAAGCACAGGCTGCCCACATGGTGCTTTCAGGAGATGCTGACTTTGCTGCATCACAGGACTATGATTCACTATTATTTGGTGCGCTCATGGTGGTACGCAACCTGACTGTTACTGGTAAGCGGAAACTGCCCCGCAAGAATATCTATATTGATGTGAAACCTGAGATCATTGATCTGGCAGAGGGGCTTAATGCCAGCGGTATAACCCGGGAACAATTGATAGATATTGCCCTTTTGGTGGGTACTGACTACAATACTGGCTTAAAACGTGTGGGGCCCAAGACGGCACTGAAATTGATAAAGCAGTATGGTGGTATTGAGGCTGTGCTTATAGAGAAGGGGGTGGGTATTGAGAACCTGCAGGAAATCAAGGACCTTTTCCTTTATCCTGAGGTCACTTCAGATTATGAGATCTCCTGGAGGTCCCCGAAGGAGTCGGATATTACTGATTTTCTCTGCCGTAAACATGACTTTTCAGAGGCAAGGGTGAAGGGTGCCGTGAACCGGTTGATAGAAGCGTCTGATGCAGGCCAGCAGACTCTTGACCAGTGGTTCTGAACCACTGCAATGCTCCGAAGAATTGAAGCTGAATATACGGACGTTCTGTGCAAAAACCAAATGATGTAAATAATGAATACATAATTGGAATTAGTGCATATTGATATGACAGAAGATACTTATTCAGTTGTCTGGAAACTTGAAATGCCCCAGAAAGTGTTGTTACTCTTGGAATAAGCGGTGAGTTGTTATTAATATTACCCAGACCTCTGCAGGATGGTGGCGTGAATTTTGGTTTATTGTTATTGCAGCCAGGGGAGCAGCAAGGAGGAGAGTTCGAAGTATTTGCGGTTGCAAGGCGGGAAGGTGTTGTACCAGTTTATGGTACGGGTGAAGCTGCCAAAGGATGCTTCGGGGGAAGTATGGGTTTTGATTCCAGGTGTCTGTGTATTTGGAATGGTGGATTAGAAACATTTCTATTAAAGAAGATGTTAACAATATGCTTATGTTGATTAAATATGACAATGAAAAATTTGTAAAATCCCGGCGTAATGTAGATAAATTGAAATAACTGCGGGGTTTTGTAGAGTTAAAAAAAAAAGAGAAAATATTAGATGAATTGTTTTAAAAAAGAAAGAGATGATGATAATTTAATTGTACAATTTATGATACAATTGTCTCAAATTATCATTAATCCCAAGATATCTATTGATGTTAAAACGATGACAATAGTGTCTGTTTTCGGGCCACTTCTTTTTTCATCTTCGCAATCTTTTTGTAATCTTCTTTTTTAACACAAAGTTTACTAGAAAGATATTCCAAAGCCCTTTGATCATCAATGATTTTTCTAAGTCGAATGGATTCCAATCCTATTTGCTCTAAATTAAAACTTTTTTGAAGAACTCTTACATCCAAGTTTTCATTTGCAAAATATCCCATTTTGATAATTGAATCATCAGGATAAATTTCTTGAATTTCATTTGGGCTTAATTTATAGTACCCATAATCTTCCTTATTAAATAACCTAAGTTTATTCTCTTCACGATTTTGTAATTTCTCAAAAAACTCTTTCGGCCCTTTTAGAGGTTTATGTTTTTCACCTATACTGTCAAAACCGAGACCGAAAGATAGAATGTCTTTTGCACCTACTACATTAGCATCTTTATTAAATCGTCCCTGATTGGCATTTATTGAATGGATGAAACTATTTTCCAAAAGATCATGTTCTTTTAATGACCGCATGAAACTTCTGATAGTCTGACGCATACTCAACGGAGTCTTCCCATCAAAATCAAATACAAAAGTGTCAATCTCTTTTTTTGCGTAGAAATCTACAATATCTGGTATGAATAACAGTGCTGGAGGGACTATTCCCATTATAGGTTTATGGTTCAAAGTTTCTATTATCTCAACAGATTCTTCTAAAAATGTTTTATATTTTT
>JAUWTY010000182.1 GCA_030614485.1 Methanosarcinales archaeon
TATATCACCCTGTTGTCCAGATACATGGTAATTTCGTGATTATCCGGGTCATTGACAGCATTGGTGTCAATTGCTACCTGCCTCAGAGCATCAGCACCCTGCTGCGTCAGGGTAAACGGCACGCCCCAAACATTGTTATCCATCCTGTGGTAACCCACTGTCTGGATCTCTTCTCCGTAAACAGCATGTACGCTCTCATTATTACCAATCTGCACCCGTATCTCGAACTTACCTGGCGTGCCGGCAAGGTCCATAGCCGTATCAATATCAATTCCTGCCAAATCAATTAGTATAAATTCCCGACCCTCAATGACAGGTTTTACATCGCTCAACCCGAACAGGTTCAATTTGACCTCAAGAATCTCCTTGGTCTCAGTTAAGGTAGCTATTGATACCCCATCCTGATACTCGACCACAGAACCGTCAACTTGCTGCATAATGGCAGCAAGTTCATCTGGAGATGTCTTCTTCCTGATCTCATACCAGATGCCGTCCTCATCATCAAAGACTGCGACTTCTGTTTTGTACTGGTTTTCCAGATATTTTGTAATCGCTGTGTTTTTGTCTGTCTGGAGTACAATTATGTAAACTCCGCCCCTGCCGGATACGGCTGCCTGTCCATAACCCAGGGATTCTATCCCTTTGGCAGTAACGGACTGCCGGGTTTCAAAGGTCACTGAAGATATGGTCTGCTGGGTGATTGTCACTGTTTCATTCAGGAACACCCCATAATCCTGTGCGATAATACGTCCCATATCGGCGTCGACCTGCACTATGGCGCCTTCAGGTTTCAATTCCAGCCATGAACCTCCATCCAGATCAAGGCCATACTTAAGCCCACCGACCCCTAATTCAGGGAATACTGCAGGCAGGAACAATAAAATTAATGAAATGAATATTGCACCCACCATCAACATGACCCTCGGGTCACTGCTCAGTCTTCTCTCTTCTTCTTCACCATTCATCGTTTTCTCCCCCTCTTGCCCTTTTTATCAGGTGTACCCCTTGCGAGATGCCATTTGAGGATACCAGTGTTCAACATCCAGGTATTCATAAGGTCTGTGACCAGGCCGAACAGCAGGACCGCTGAAATGTCACTGATAATATCTATTTTTGAAAAGGACGAGATAAGACCTGCAAAGGTGCTGACCAAAAATAAGACAAAAAATGCTGCCATTGTGGTAGAAGTCATAGTAAGCCCGGTCTTCATGGCTGCACGTATCTTTTCTTCAGTATCGCCCCTGCGCTTGAGAAGCCTGGTAGTAAGCAGGATATCACTGTCCACCGAATAACCTATCAACATGAGCAGGGCTGCCACTGTGCCAAGGGATAAGGCTATGCCGAACAGGTCCATAAGAGTAGCAGCGATTATGATATCAGAGGCGGCAGATAGTACCACTGCTGCTGATGGGACTACAGATTTGAATATGAAAAAAACTATTACGGCCATCCCTAAAAAAGCATAGATTACGGCTTTAACTGCGCTGTGTTGCAGGTTCTCACCAATATACGCACTAACCTGTTTCAAGGAAACATCATTTCCGTAATTAGCTGAGATATAATCGTTCAATTGTGTCTGCTGGGCTTCGCTCATAGGACCGAACTGTAACTTCACGCGCCCTCCGCCGGCATCCCTGGCACTGAATGGTGGTGTTTCAGGGAACTGTGAAGTAAATTCCTGCTGCACCGCCTCATAGGACAGTTCCGACACAACTGTGACCGTTGTTCCTCCTGTAAATTCCACGCCCAACTTCACAGGACTCCCGGTCGTATAGAATGAAAAACCAAGGATCAGTAGTGATATAACAAATATCACCAGCGGAATCCCTATCATCTGGTTGGTTGAAAATCGTCCCAGATATGAATCAATATAACTATCTATGTCCTTCTCCATAAGCAGCACCGCATAATTTGTAACACATCGGTCACGTGCGCATACCATATATCACAATATATTTACCTTTTGCTCCCATTACTAACAAACCGTCAAACAAGGATAGGTAAAAAAACATGGTTCAAAGACCCACATTAGATGAATATTTCATGGAAATCGCCCGGGTGGTGGCCAAGCGTTCCACCTGTTTAAGAAACCAGGTTGGTGCGGTAATCGTACTTGATAAGCGCATCCTTTCTACAGGATATAACGGGGCGCCCCGCAACCTGGAGCACTGCCTTGATATTGGATGTATACGCCAGCAGCAGAACATTGCATCAGGTACCAGACACGAACTGTGCAGGGCAGTGCATGCCGAACAGAACGCCATTATCCAGTCTGCTCTCCACGGTGTCAGTATCGAGAACGCTACTCTATATTGCACCCACCAGCCGTGCGTATTGTGTGCCAAGATGATAATAAATTCCAAAATCAAAAGGGTAGTGTTCTCAAATCATTATCCTGACGACGAGGCAATAAGATTCTTTAATAAGGCAGGTGTGGAAATAGTTAGTTTTCCCGTACCTTCTGAATGACCCCGGATAGTGCTTTATTTCACTACCTTGAATAACCTGTAGGCGAAAATCAGTAG
>JAUWTY010000154.1 GCA_030614485.1 Methanosarcinales archaeon
TCAGCACCGACAGCCGCACCAACAATGGACGCAGTAAAATCAGACCCGCCCCGGCCAAGGGTGGTTATTGTGCCATGCTCACTCTCTCCGATAAAACCAGTAATAACCGGTATGGTATTCTCAATTAACGGCTCAATGTACTGTCCCACTGCTGCGTATGTGGAATCAAGGGGATGAGCGGCCCCGTAATTATCATCTGTGATAATACCTATCGCGCCACCTGCGAAAGATTGTGATTCCACGCCCAGGGTCCTGATAGATGCTGATAATATAGGTGCTGCCAGCCGTTCACCGTATGATGAGAGATAATCAATCGAACGCGGGGTGAGCTCACCAAGGTAGCAGATACCTGTCAGGGCTTTCTCAATTTCTTCAATCCTGGCATCCAGTTCTCCTATAACTTCTTCGGCTAATTCTTCGCTAACAGCATCATGGGCCGCTTCATGGTGTTTTTTAGTTATGTCTGCTATGAATTCCTTTACCTGGGATACCTTTCCTTCATTGACAGCGTCATTTGCAGCATCAAGAATGGTATCTGTGATTCCTCCAAGTGCCGATGTAACCACCGCGATCTGGTCACCCCGGTCCCTGTAACTTTTCACCAGCTCTGCTACATGCTTCATTTTATTGCCATCAGCCACTGATGTTCCGCCAAACTTCATTATCAACTTCATAGGAAAACCACTACCTATTTATTGCAGGTTTATTGCAGGTACCTTACTGGTCAGATTGCTACATAAGATTTTTGTCTTGCAAACAATGCCAAAACCGAGATAAGTAAATAAAAGACGTATTTCACTTCATCATTATACTCTTCCCTATAAATAATAAGCCGGACAACATATAATAAGAAATAAGATAGATGCTAATATTGGGTTGGGTGTAAAAATGATTGTCGGTATAGGTAATATGTTTATTTGACTAAGATTAAGGTGATACTACAATCCTTACTGCAGTTTGCTAAACGTTGAGATTTAACTAAATATAAGTATAACAGCAAATTCAGTAAAACATAATTTGATTATAATTATTCATAAAAAATAAAAAGGTGTTCAGATATGGAAAATTCAAAGTTTAATGATTTAAATATATCAAAAGAGATACTACTTGCAATCAAGGATATGGGTTTTGAGGAACCAACTCCAATCCAGGCTCAATCCATCCCATACATGCTAAATGGGGAAGATTTGATCGGACAGGCACAAACTGGTACTGGGAAGACTGCTGCTTTTGGAATTGCTACGTTAGAGAAGATAGATCCAGGAAACAAGGCGTTACAGGCTGTGATATTATGCCCCACACGAGAGCTGGCAATCCAGGTATCAGAGGAACTGAAAATGCTGTCAAGGTATCAAAAGGCTGTTCGAATCTTGCCTGTTTACGGTGGACAACCTATTGACCGTCAGATCAAAGTGTTGAAAAAAGGTGTGCAGGTCGTGATTGGCACTCCTGGCCGTATTATGGACCATATGAAGCGTCGTACTTTGAAGATGGGTGGCGTCAGGATAATCATACTGGATGAAGCAGATGAGATGCTGGATATGGGATTCCGGGAAGACATTGAATACATTGTCGAGACAATGCCGGAACAAAGACAGACTATTCTTTTTTCTGCAACTATGTCAAAGGCTATTTTACGTCTTGCGAAAAAATACCAGAACGAACCACAAATGATAAAACTGGTTCACAAGGAGATGACTGCTCCCAATGTTGAACAATTTTATTTTGAAGTCAAACAACATGCAAAACCAGAGGTTTTATGCCGATTATTGGATTTTCATAATTTTAATTTGTCCCTCGTGTTCTGCAATACCAAAAAACGTGTGGATGAATTGGTTGAAGGACTAAAGACAAAAGGATATCTGGCCGAAGGCTTGCATGGGGATATGCAGCAGAACCAGCGGGACCGTGTCATGTCGAGTTTCAGAAGGGGTGATATTGAGATCTTGGTAGCTACTGATGTGGCGGCGAGGGGGATTGATGTGGGGGCTACAGATGCTGTGTTCAATTATGATATGCCTACGGATGTCGAATATTATGTGCATAGGATAGGACGGACAGCCAGGGCCGGGAATCCCGGGCATGCAGTTACTTTTGTGACGGGCAGGGAAGTGCGCAGACTCAAGGGGATCCAGAAATTTACAGGGACTAAAATTAAATCTCAAAAGGTCCCGTCTATCAGTGATGTCAATGAGGTCAGGACCAACCAGCTTTTAGGAAAGATAAAAGAGACTATTGATGCCGGACATCTGGGCACATACAGCAATTTGGTTGAAAAGCTCATCCAGGAAGATTATGCTTATTTTGATGTGGCGGCTGCTTTGATGAAGATGGTTGTTGGCGAAGGTAACAAAAAGTAGCTTTAGAATAATAAAGATAAGATTAAAATGTCGTAATTTCATATACATTTCTTGAGACAAAAAGTCAATATAGTTATTTGATAGATAAGAATAGAAGGTGTTCCATATGTTAATTCAATATATCCATGCAGCACTTGAACACGCCAAATATGAAATAATCAAAGATGAAGAACCATATTATGGTGAAGTGCCTGAACTTCAAGGTGTGTGGGCAAGTGGAAAGACACTTGAAGAATGCAGGAAGAATCTTGAAGATGTAATCGATGAATGGATAATAATCAGATTACAGAAAGGGTTATCCATACCTCCAATTGGAAATTAAAACTTAGGAAAAACTGGGGAAATCGCAGTTGCCTAAGCTTAACCCTGTAAGAGAAAAATGGTTGAATGACTGATTCATTCTATGCAAAAGTAATGTTGTCCTATTTTTGTTTTAAACTTTGCGTTCTTCGCGAATTATTTTACGTAACAGACCTTTGGGGATATCTTTATTCCCATGTACAGGGACCTGGGACGACTGGACGGTATTACCAGTGTGCTGCTGGGCCAATATTTGTTGGATCCGGCATAGGTACGAATAAAAATTGACATTAAATTAAATCATTCATTAGAACCGAATCCAGTCAATTCCATTATAAGAACAATTACGAAAAATATATATTAGTTAAGATAGATTATTGTATATATTGTGGATAAGGTAAGGGGTTAGCTCTGAAGCAATTAAATTAGATAATGAAATCTAAAATTTTCCTGCTTACCGAGCATCATTATTGATGCCCCATTTTTCAACTCAGGTGCAAAAAACTCTGAATATAGGAGGATAAATGCAATGACGATAAACGAAAAAATCGTACCAGGGATATTTGTTTTAGCTCTTTTGATCATGAGTGCGGTCTCTGTTTGCGCACAAAGTGTCAA
>JAUWTY010000013.1 GCA_030614485.1 Methanosarcinales archaeon
TGTTTATCATGAGTTAGATAAATTAGCTGAGATTAATAAGTACATGGGGAGTAGTACACCTAGTTGGATTCAATACAAAATGGAAAAGTTGAAAGGTCTAATTAGTTGGAAAGAAGAGCTCAAGAAACCATTAGAAATAAATGAAGACAGATTAGGAGAGTTGTTTATTAAAATTAATTATGATCCGTTAATTTTTCCAAAAGAACAAATTTCATATCATTTATGGGGATGGAAAACGCAAGCTATCATTGAGGTTTATATACCAGATTTTTTAAAAGATTATTCAAAAAATGCGTGTGAACTTTGGAGAAAATTAACTGGAAATAATTATGTTAGCAATATTAAAATTAATAATGAAGAATTTTTATTTAAGAGAGCTGCAAATATAGGTTTTATATACGGAAACGAATTAGAGATGCTAGCAAATGAACTGACTCCAATTCTTCAATATACAAATGAATTCTACGAATCCTTGGAAGAGGATTATAAATCTAGTTATGGAGTTAAACTTAGATTAATTGAATTGGTATATACGCTCTGTGTTGCTGGTGAAAATAAAAACAAATTGCTGGCGTATTTGGGATACTATTAAGTGGAACGGTAGAAATCATATGCAATCTCTTTAATCAAAAAACTTATCGCGCACTGCCAAAAAACGTGAAAATTTTGCAGCCTTGTTGTTTAAAACCCTCTATCATCTTATCGATGCCTTTCGGATTTCAATCCGGGGTCGTTGACTTCCTTCAAATAGATGAAACAACAATTCAAACTTGCCCTATTCTTATATACAACTAAAATGAAATGTACCGCTCATGAATACCCCAGCCATAGAGACATTTGACCTTACCCGCAGATTCGATGACCTGGTAGCAGTAGATAAAATCAGCCTCAGGATTGAACAGGGCGAACTCTTCGGGCTGCTCGGACCCAATGGTGCAGGCAAGACCACACTTATCAACATGCTCTCCACCATGATACCCCCCAGTGACGGTAGGGCCGAAGTATGGGGTATTGACGTAAGAGCAAACCCATCCAGGGTCAGGCAGAACATTGGCGTAGTGTTCCAGGGTACAACACTGGACGACAAAATGACAGGCAGGGAGAACCTGGACCTGCACGGTCGCCTGTACGGTCTTTCCAAAAATCTGCGAAAACAGAGAATTAACGAAGTGCTGGAACTTGTGGAACTGGGTGACAAGGCCGAAGTACTGGTCAAGACTTACAGTGGCGGCATGATGAGACGCCTGGAAATCGCCAGGGGACTGATGCACCATCCCAGAGTACTGTTCCTGGACGAGCCCACACTGGGACTGGACCCACAGACGCGCAATCATATCTGGGACTATATCAAGCGCCTGAACCGCGAAGAAAATGTTACGATAATGCTTACTACTCACTATATGGAAGAAGCTGACCAGTTGTGCGAGCGAATAGCCATAATCGACCACGGCAGTATCAAAGCACTGGACACCCCTGAAAACCTGAAAAATGCATTGGGAGGGGATGTGGTTGGACTGGGCACAGAAAATGAGAGCCAGGCATCGGTGCTATGTGACCTGTATAACAAAAATGGGAGTGCCGGTAATGTACACTACAAAGACAGCAATGTCTTGATCACTATTCAGGACGGAACACACCAGATACCCCATTTGCTGAAACTCGCTGCTGAGGCAGGCATTACCATCCTGTCAGTTGACTTACATAGACCAACCCTGGATGATGTGTTCCTTTCCCATACCGGCAGGGATATACGGATGGAAGAAACCAGTGATATGGACCGTATTACTTACAAACTCCAGGGAAGGAGACGATAAAATGACGAGCCAGATATCTGGATTCAAACAAAACACCCTGACTTCCATGAACACGGTCTATACCCTCTGGCTGCGTGAAATGATCAGGTTCAGGCGTTCCAAGAGCCGTATCATAGGCTCACTTGCAACGCCCATGTTCTTCCTGGTGATCCTGGGAACGGCTTTCAACTCGTCATTCCAGATGAAAGGTGGTACTGGCCAGACCGATATATCATTCCTGGCCCCTGGTATTATCGGTATGTCAATCCTGTTCTCATCCCTTACAGGAGGCGTTAGCATCATCTGGGAGCGTGAATTTGGATTCCTGAAAGAGATTCTAATCGCCCCGGTGTCAAGGTTCTTTGTTGCGCTGGGAAAAGCATTGGGTGGGGTTACCACGGCTATGATACAGGGCACACTTATCATGCTTATTGCATTTGCCCTGGGCGTTGAATACCAGTCTTACCTGGGAATGGTGGCCAGTATGGGTGTGATGCTTCTTATCGGATTGGGGTTCATTGGATTGGGTATAGCACTTGCATCCCATATTGAAAGTCATGAAGGGTTCCAGATGATCATGACCTTCATCACAATGCCCGTACTATTGCTTAGCGGTGCGTTCTTCAGGATAGGAGACCTGCCATCTTGGATGAAGATACTGGTTTACCTTGACCCGCTGACCTACGGCATCATGGCACTGCGCTTCACACTAATAGGAGAGACTGAAATACCAATAAACATTTGCCTTGCGGTTCTGGTCTTTTTTGCTGCAACCACCATAGGCCTGGGTGGGTATATGTTCGGGAAAGCAAAGGTATAGAAAATATGGCAGTTCCAAAATTCAGTTATTTATATTGACATTGACTTTAGGAAAAATCAGTGTTCATCGGTGTGAATCAGTGTCTTAAAAATAAAAAGACACGGATTTCACTGATTTACACAGATTTGTTGTCGCATCTGCATCTGTTCTATCCACTGTATAACTTGATTTTGGTATTGTGTCAGAAAATATATTTTAGCCAACGTAGAAGAAATGCATCAGACGTGTGCCAAAAATGTTGTAGAAATATTGCATACATGCAGCAGATGCAAAAAATAATGTAAATGCGATTAAAATTGATTGAGGGTCAACTGGCGCCGATTACATATTTCACCAGGTACTTCTATAGGGTAAACTCCTGTCAGGCAAGCCAGGCAAAGGTCATCCGCAGGTATCCCCACAGCATCCACCAGCCCTTCTACACTGATATATCCAAGACTGTCAGCATTGATGACCGCTTCCACACCTGCCACAGTTTTGTGGGCAGCAACCAGTTCTTCCCTCGTAGCCATATCGATGCCCATAAAACAGGGCGCCACTATTGGCGGGCTGCCGATACGCACATGTACTTCTTTGGCCCCGGCTTTTCGCACCATGTCCACAATACGCCTTGAAGTGGTCCCCCTGACAATGCTGTCGTCCATCAGGATAACGCTCTGATCCTTAATGTTCTGGGGTATGGTATTGAGTTTCAACTTCACTGCAGTCTCCCGCATATTCTGGTCAGGCATGATAAAGGTCCGGCCAATATACCTGTTCTTCATCAGGCCCTCCATATAATCAATGCCGGATTTTTTACTGTATCCTATGCCGAATGTTATGCCACTGTCCGGTATAGGTGATATGATATCAGCATTGACCGGATGTTCATTAACCAGGTGTTCACCAATTCGTACCCGGGTCTGGTACACAAGTTTACCATCAATGACTGAATCCGGACGGGCAAAATAAATGTATTCGAACACGCATTTTGCCGTATTACGTGTTTTACTAAGCTGGTGAGAGTGATACCTGCCATCTTTGAAAATAATAACCTCGCCTGGCCGCACATCTCGAATGAGGGTGCCGCTTATGGTATCAATAGCAACACTTTCAGATGCAACCACATACCCACCGTCAACTTCACCCAGGCATAACGGCTTGAAACCTAAAGGGTCCCTGACTACCACCAGGACGTCATCCACCAGTATCGTAAGACTGTATGACCCCTCCAGACGTTTCATCAGTTCTTTTATTGCACCCAGAATATCAGTGTTTATCAGTTCTTTTACCAGCAGGCGGGCAATGACTTCGGTATCTGATGAAGTTAAAAATATCTGGCCTTCGGCTTCGAACTCAGATCTCAATTCTGAACTGTTCACCAGGTTGCCATTGTGGGCAATGGCAATGGTACGGTCCATGAAATTCACAATCAAAGGCTGGGTGTTCTCGATGTTAGAATCGCCAGTAGTAGAATACCTTACGTGCCCGATTCCTACATAACCTTTCAGGTCTTTTAAATTATATTTTTTAAAAACGTCAGGCACAAGTCCCATTCCCTTTTGGGTCTGGGCACTTTTACCGTCATGCACTGTAATACCTGTGGATTCCTGCCCTCGATGTTGCAGGGCATACAGCGAATAATATATGGGCAGGGCTGCTTTATCCGATTCCCGATCAGTTAATGCGAGACCGACAATCCCGCACGATTCACGCAATAAGGTTCACCTGATTGTTTGAATTATTAAAGATTAATCGCCGTTCAATCCTGATTTACGGACCCATTTATAACTTCTCATACGTGTTGTCTTACCGAATCCGCATGATACGCATAATTTTGAATGAATGTTCAATGAAACACTACCGCAACGCCTACATTTAATGTGGGTGCGCTTCTGTCTCTTTCCTTGAGATGGAGTACCTTTTGACATTATTTTACACCTTGGATGATTATAATTACGTGATAATTCTATGTTAAGGGAAATCCCCTATGTGTTCAGACTAAATATATATTGTGGATATCACGGAGATATGTATACCACATTATCTCCTCTGACAACAATAGTCCCGAATTTTTTCTCTGTTTCGCCTTCTTTCAATTCTTCTGCATTTTCCAATACCAGGTTCATATGAATGTCATAACCTTCCAGTGTTCCCCTGAAAATGCGCTCGCCTTTAAGTTTAATGATGACTGATTTCCCAAGAGTATTGTTGAGTATATCCAGAGGTCTTTTCCCCATTTTCTTTACTCCTATTATTATTTAATATATGATGTACATCTCACGGATGTATTTTTCAAGTACAGGCTTCACATTTAATTGCATTGCAAAAACTTAAATGCTAAACCAATTAATAGTGCTTCAAAGTTGTAATAGACATACTTATAACTATCGAATCCAGAGGTATAACAGACGTGAAAATTAGATCCAGACATCAGTTACGAAAAAGCCAGTCAAAAGATATGATACGTAAGATTGGGGAATCATTAACCGATGCAAATACCAAACTTGCCAAAAAAAAGCTTGAGATTGCAGTTACAGATGAATTTGAACTGCTGTTAGTCGACGGAGAACCTCTTTTTTTTATAATGGATGGTGAGCCGTTCTTCACAGTAAAAGGAGCACTGAAGCTAAATCCGGATAAGATGATAGTAACTGTAGATGCAGGTGCGATACCTTTTGTGGTAAAGGGTGCTGACGTCATGAAACCGGGTATTGTGTCTGCAGACCCGGGTATAACAGAAGGGGGTTTCGTAATAGTCACGGAAGAAACCCATGGTAAACCATTAGCCGTGGGTCGTGCACTGGTGCCAGGAGACCAGATGACCGAAGGGAGTGGGAAAGCAATTAAAACTGTACACATTGTAGGCGATAAATTGTGGAATTTACAGGTGTAGTATATCAAAATATATATGTAGTGGCACAAGTATATTAAACTAAATTATCCTAATTAAAATTATTCAGGGGAAAATATTATGGCAGCATTCAAGAAAATATTCGGTGGCGCATCGTCTTCAAAATCAGTAAGTGAAGAATATGTGGATCTTGACCTCAGTGATTATGAAGAGGTTGTTGAAAATGAACCTGCAGAGATGTATATTCGCATTGCAGAGCTAAATAACCTGAATGATATACCGGATTTGAAAAAAGAGATATATAATGGAAATATGCTTTTGGTGGATATATCTCTGATCAAACAGGATAAATTCAATCTGGACCGGGCAATTAAAGAACTCAAGCAGGTAGTAGAAGATACTCACGGAGATATAGCTGGGATTGGGGAAGATCAGGTTATCCTGACTCCAATGGGTGTAAGGATTAACCGCTCCAAAATAATCGGTGCCAGAAAGTGAGTGAGGACATCGAACCATTTTTAACCAGGACAACATGCCCCTTATGCCAAAGTGATATTATTCTCACCTGGCAGGTAGATAATATTCCTTATTTTGGTGAAGTCGTACTTAACAGTGCCAAGTGCGATTGTGGCTTTAAGTATGCTGACACTATGGTACTTACCCAGCGTGAGCCTGTAAAGTACACGTTGAGAGTTGAGTCACTGGCCGACCTAAATGCCAGGGTAGTACGTTCCACATCCGGCACAATTAGAATACCTGAGCTTGGCATTAACATCGAGCCGGGCTCTGCCAGTGAGTCCTATATTTCCAATGTGGAAGGTGTACTGTGCCGTATAGAAGATGTGGTGGGCATGGTGAGCCGCTGGCAGGATGAGCCGCCACAGACCACTGACCGGGCCCATGAAGTGTTAAATGCACTGGATAAGGTGAAACGTGGTGAACTGGATATTACTATTATCATCGAAGATCCACTTGGCAATAGTGCTATCATATCTGAGCGGGCAAGCAGGCAGGAACTGTCGCCTGAAGACGCCGATAAATTGAAAACTGGTATGATTGTGCTTGAAAAGGATGACCTGCCAGAGTCATTGTGTTGAATACTTTTGTGGATGATTCACTGCAATACAAATTAATAATCGATAATAGTTAGGGGCAAGTTTTTACTCGGGCACAGTATCAATTTCATTCAAACTCCATATCGCCGACTTTAATACCCGAATCCACAATCTCTCCCACTATCCTACCACCTGTTATCTCTGCAGCCCGGGGTGCATCTTTTTCTGGCAGGACTATCAGGAATCCCATGCCCATGTTGAAGGTTTTGAACATTTCAAAATCTTCAACATTACCTTCTTCTTGCAGGAATTTAAAGATGGGCTGAGGTCCAAGTGGGGAATGTATATTAAAACCAAGGTCAGTTATCCTGCGAAGTTTCAGCACTCCACTACCCGTTATGTGGGCCAGGCCATGCACATCGCATTCCTGTATCACATCCAGGAGCTCAATATATATGCGTGTGGGGATGAGCATCTCGTCACCAATAGTGGTCTCCTGATTGTAAGGGAAAGGGTCATGATAACCATAAGATGACTGATCCATTATCTTACGGACAAGGGTGTATCCATTACTGTGGATACCTGAGGACGGCACTCCTACCAGTGCATCACCTTCGGTGATGTGCTCACCGGTGATGACATGGTCCTTTTTTACTGCGCCCAGGCAGGTGCCGGCCAGGTCGAACCCGTTGACGATCTCGGGCAGGGTGGCAGTCTCCCCACCTACAATTGTCATCCTGCTCAGCTGGGCACCCCGCTGCAACCCTTCACCTATCTGGGCCATTTGGTCTTCATCGGGTTTAGCGATGGCAAGGTAATCTACAAAGGACAGGGGTTCTGCACCTATGGCCAGCAAGTCGTTGACGTTCATGGCAATGCAGTCTATTCCTACGGTGTTCCAGCGCTGCATTTCAGTGGCGATGAGCACTTTGGAGCCAACACCGTCTGTGGCCAGTCCCAGAGCATATTCGCCGAACTCTATAAGACCGGCATAATGACCTATGTCTGTTAGAGGTGCACCCAGACCTGTACGCTTATAAGTGATGCCAGCAGCAAGTGCTTTGATGGCTTTTTCCTCGAGATGTATATCAACGCCCGAACGGGCATAGGTCATTTTTTCAGTCATATGAGGAAGTAAGGGCTTCAATACCTCAAAAAGACTTCGAAATTCAATGGCCTATAATATTGCGGTCATCTGCACCTGTGACCTCGCCCAGAAGCTTACGTTTCATTTCCTCGCGCATCTCAGCAACTGAAAGGTTGGTCTTACCATAATTTCCTTTCACTTTGACCTTATCGGCATCAATAAGCACAATGGTGCTGGAGTGGTATGTAAGACCGGTACTGTCCAACCTGACCCACATCTCACATTCCTCGAACTCAAGGTCAATGATAAAACCAGTGGTTCCTGTTCCTGTATACCTTACAGGGCTGCCTATACGCAAGGCATTACCATTACAGTCAATGAACACGAAGTTATCCGGGACCTTGAAATTATTCATCCACTTTTATAAATTGGGTGTTATGCAATTTAACTATTTCGTATAGTCCCGAACATATATGGTATATTATGTATTATAAGCTCACAGGGATGCCCTTTCCTGCCAGATATTCTTTCATTTCCTGAATGGTGAATGTACCAAAGTGGGCAATGGATGCGACAAGGACTGCATCGGCATGTGCATCATTAATGGCCTCATAGAGGTGTTCCAGCGTGCCAGCACCGCCCGATGCAATAACTGGAAGGCTGACAGCATCTGCAATGGCCCGTGTCATGGGTATATCATATCCGGCAAGTGTCCCGTCCGCATCCATGCTGGTGGGCAGGATGGCACCTGCGCCCAGTTCCTCTACCTGCTTAGCCCATTGGACAGCGTCTATGCCTGTAGGTTGATTGCCACCGTTAACCATTACTTCAAACCCGGACGGTAGTTGTGGGTTCAGGCGGGTATCGATAGCAATAGTTATTGTCTCGCAGCCGAATTCTGAAGCTGCTTCTTTTACAAGTTCTGGTGCCCGCACTGCGGCAGAGTTTATGGAAAGCTTGGATACTCCCACGTCCAGCATTCTCTGAATGTCCTGGACACTTGCAATGCCACCGCCCACAGTCAGCGGTATGGAGATATTATCAACAGTTTTTGCCACAGCATCTACCATAGTCTTCCGGTTTTCGATTGTCGCTGTGATATCCAGGAACACCAGTTCGTCTGCTCCGGCATCACTGTATGCTGCACCATTTTCTGCCGGATTGCCCACGTCTTTTAAATCTACAAAATTAACTCCTTTTACCAGTCGGCCGTCCTTTACATCCAAACAGGGGATAATTCTTCTGTAGTTCATTTTAAATCCTCTATACAATTATCATAATATACGTAGTTCAAGTAATAATGGTGAATAGTTCTTAATTCTTATGTTTTGGTACGTTCAAACTAACCGCAGATGAACACAGGCTTTCCAATGCGTTAATGTTATATTCACTGAAAATAAGAGAAAACATTACTGATGACCCATAATAGCCGGAATGCACCAAGATATGACATGCTGTTCGATGGAGGTAATTTCAATGCCACCCTCCTGATAGGTCCTGACCCGTGGGATGCTTATTACGACTATAGTGTATTCCAGGGAGCCCGGCTCAGGCTCAGGAACATCGGTTTCAGGATTACAGAACATCGCAGCGGGTATGATGAATTAAGGACCACATTCAGCTATGATAACAGCGACGTTACCGCGCGCATACGCCTTGTCCACGGCAGGGATTATGATAAAGACCTGCAGGAACTCTGGAAGGAATCTCTGATAAATGAGGATGTCATATACCTAAAATCCCATGCAGGATATGGTAAACATATCAGCCTGAGCGACGATGTGGGTATCTTTACTGAAGCAATGAAAGCAGGATTTGAACATCCAGATAAAAAACCGTATCAATTGTATTATCTTGACTGCTGTAAGAGCGAAATGTATTACAAAGATGCATTCAGGGATTTTGTAGGACATGAAGGTGTAGACCTTATCCTGCATCAGTGGTTCTGCGATTACAAGAAGATTGGGCAAATGGCTGTGCTTTTTCGGGAACTGATGGCTGGGTCAGATTTTGGGACAATTGTTGCAGAAATGAACGAGGAATACGGGATTCCTCATTTTGATGTGGAGGACGACCCTGCTGATATGAAACTTGATAGGAAGATGGTGACATGTTCTGTAGGTTAGCGATTTTAAACTAAAGACAAAAAAGTAAAAAACCGCATGTGTTGATACTTACTTTGCGCCCGTTTATTTTAAGGTGAAACTGAGTATGCCTCGCAGGATACTGGTAGCAGGATAAAGCCGGGTGTATCGAATTTGATTTTTATAAAATGGGTTGATATTAAAAATATTCAATATCAATTTGATCACATATCATTGTAAATTATGTGTAACAGAACCCCTTTATTTCGGGTGGAAATATATTAAGAGATATATTATAATAATAGTCATCATAATGAGGTGTTTATGGATGGGACTGTGGCATAAATATGTGAATGTTTCTTATGAAATAATTTAAACATTTCATTAAATCAAATAATTTCACAATCCAGTATTCAAGCAAAAACTGTTTAGTATCTATTGCAACAATACATTAACATATTGAACAAAGTCAACTATTCCTCCAGACAAGATTATGAAGAATGGATTCCCATCACAATCCTGAATCTCGAAAATCGTAGTATGGGCTGGTCTCCCAGGCTAAAGAAAAGCGTTTACATCGATGAATCCACAGACTCCAATACCCTGGAAGAACTCAAAAGGGTCAGGGAAGCGGATGTATTGATAGCATATGACCAGATGCGTGACCGCACCCGACATATTGAACTCAAGGAATCAGAACGCAAAGAGTTCGACATTATTTATTCCCAGTATCTTGAAAAGGGTGGGCAGATATCATATATCCGAAAAAAGGAAGGGCGTAAGACACATACCCTGTTCATGCTTGAAGAAGAGTATGGCGATTTTGTTGTCAGGGAAGTACCCGAAAAAAAGTATCTCTTTGAGTAAGTACTGTAAAAACCATTTGCTAAACAATAAAAAAAAGAAAACCCCAGACTAATCTATGGTATATTTTTGGTAGTGTGCAACAGCAAGAATCAATGTTATTTTGCCCTGCCGATGAAATAATAAACAACTGCCCCGATAATTCCAAATAACAGAGCCACAATTATCCATACTGCTTTCATTACATTTGTCAGCACCCTATTCTGGGTCAATACATCATATATTACCCATATCACTGCTAGTAATGCAAGCAATCCCCAAAGTTGAGTTATAATATCCATTCTTATCACCTAACTATTACTCAGTATTTTCTACATAATCCTGGATGAACATGCACCAGCATCCAACATTTGAAATACTTTGTAAACATTAATATTTATTTTAACATTATTTAACTTTAATGGGCTTATTAATCTGTTTGATATTCAAAATAAGATTAAGCAACCTAATGTACATGTCCCAACGTCAACAGGACATTTAGAACTCATCATCCTGTGCATAACTGCGCCCCAGTTTCAGGGCCAGCTCAGCCCTCATCAATTCCTTGCCCAGATACGCAGCATGGTCCAGTCTTGACACCAGCCCTAACTCAATGGCAGTGTCCATTATTTCCTTCGCGTTATCCCCTACAATGGTATATTTTGTGTGCCGCGCAATTATCCTCCCCTTCTCAACTACTCCGTCCTTTAAAGAACTCCTGCTGATGTTGATACTGAAACTACCTGCCGGGTCCCGGGTCCACTGGTAGCTGTCTTCAGCCTCTATGAACTCATCTGGCACTACATCAAAAGGCCTGAACCTCTTTTCTTTGAGCTGCAGCAGGTCTATGCCAAGGTCTTTTGGCGGACTGCTACGCTGTGCTGCTAATGCCATCATCCCGGCAGCAGTCTTCAGTTCAGATATACTTCCCCTGGCCTTGTCACTATATTCCGGCGTGAACAGAACATCTGCGCCCACATCATGGCTAATTGCAGTGAGCAGGGCATTCACCCCAACCGTATCAGCATCCATCAGCTCGGTGATGTTACCTGCTCCAAAGAACATTGGAATATCTGGCAACAGTTCCCTGCACCTCTTATACCGGACCATAGAATCAACCATTCCCTGCCCGGGCGGGTCCAGTACCGGGTCGGCAAGTATGCGTGATATTCCAAATTCCTGTGCACGGGCGATATTGACCACAAGGCTGTCAAGCCCCTGCCCTCCCTGATCATTGTCCGGGATGACCACTGCAGCTAAACCCTTCCTGGCAATTGCGGGTCCTACCTCTTCCATATTACTGGAGTTCAAGCTCAGCACCATATCCACACCTGAGTCCAATGCCGCCATTATTAACTGCGGGTCAAGGGTGTCAATACTCAACGGCACTGCTACCGCCTTTCTGGCTATTGAGGCCGCATGTTCCACTTCAGCAACGGTAGCAGCCATACCAACCCCCAGGTCGATGATATCAGCGCCTTTTTCCTGGAACAGCACAACTCTTTCAATAAGCTCATCCCCGGATAATGACGTGGCATCCACCACTTCCCCCATCACTTTCATAATAGAACTCCCGCCGATCTTCAGGTTCCTGAGTAGAAATGCAGACGTTGCAGCCGCCTCGATATCCTGCAGCCCTGATGTGGCTGCCTCCATTCGTTTAATTTGGAGCATTTCACAGGCAGGTACAGTGGTAGAAAGTTCGATATCCCCTATTGATGATAATACCAGCCCCAGGTCAACTGCATTTTTCGGACCCAGCCGTATGGGAGTTTTCAACTGCTTCTCAAGATGGGAAAAATCAGCCGAGACCAGACCCGGGATGATTATAAGGTCAAAATTATTATGCGGCATGGATTTTTCCAGCCGCAGGGGTGTGGTAAAAGCAGCAACATCAATGTCCAGCACCAGAACATCTGCAATGCCGCCCACAACAGCATTGACAGTTTCAGCCGCTTTTCTACCTGTTACCACAAGGATTTGCATGTTACCCTAATTTATTACCACATGCAAAAAAGTTTGTTATATTTTTTTATCAGCATGGATATAGATGAAGTGGATGATTTGATTTAGAGTTAAAGATAAGGTTAAGCGTGGCGATGATGTCGGTCCTGGTTCCTTCGCATAATCAACGAGAAAGAAAAAAAAGAGGGCAGGGATTTAAAGCACTAAAAGCGATTTTCAAATCACAGCCCGGATTTTATCAATTTGTTCTTTTGCCACTCCTGCTCCAAGCATAGGTGTTAACGTCGATTTCTCAATATCATCCAGGACTTTTAAATAATCATCTCGTGATGCAGTGGTAAGATCTTGGCCCAATGCTTTTAGTCTTCTTTCTACCGCACTCTTGCCTACATTCATTCCCATAATGTCTCCCACTTTCTTTATCACTGTATCGCTAAGTGCCATCTTTATCACCTCCTTTCATACTCCTAGTACTAATCTTGTTATTACACCAATCAATAGTGCGAATATAAAAAGCCCTATCACTGCCAGTATTGTCTTCTTCGGACCATGCAAACCGAGGAAACTCCCCAATACACCCATACATGCGAAAAAGCGCGTTGCCGCTATT
>JAUWTY010000051.1 GCA_030614485.1 Methanosarcinales archaeon
TATACCCTGCCAATACGCCATCGCAGGTTGTTCTTTTTGTTCTATATCAAGGATATCCTGTACTATATCCTTCTCACTATACTGCCTATGGTAGTGGGTCTTGTACTGGCATCGGTCTTTGTATCCATTTCATTGACATCCCTGCTGGTTCTCTTCATCTCCCTTACCCTGTCCTTCCTGCTGGGCATCAGCACAAGTGTACTGCTCTTCACGATATCGGTCCGCTGGGGCACGCCACCCATTCTAATACTTTCTGCAGCAGCAGGCACATATCTGGTCGCTGCCGGGTTCACTGTCAGTGGTATCTCCAAGGCTCTTCCCCCACTGGTGTTCTACCACACTCATTCTCCATTCCTCATGGTGGTAATACTGGCAGTAGTAACACTGTTTGCAGCCATATCTTTCCTGTTAGTGAAAGAAGCACCGTCGCCCCATGAGCGCTCATCCCGTGAGACCTATCGCAAGGTCGTCAGGCGGGTCAGAAAACTGGTGGCGGGTTACGCTCCCGCACTTGCTAAAGATATCATCGACCTGCTGCGTAGTGGTATGATTTTTCCGGTAGTATTCACCTTTATTATGCCGCTGGTGTTCCTGTACGCAGTCACCTGGTTCATCGAATCGGTCATGCTGATCGACCTGGGCTTTTCCTTGCTTTTCTACGCGGGCATGGTAGGTTTCTTCTGTACCCTGCTGTACAGCTGGCTGTCCAACATCGACATATCAGAATGTTACAATTCCCTGCCCCTGTCCATGCCCCATGTTATCCGTACAAAATTGATACTCTTTTTTACCCTGACAGTCATTGTGGCAGTCCCTTATCTCATCGCAGTTGGCTACCTGAAACACGAACTTGACCTCTTGGTTTTAGGTCTTTTTATCATGCTCACAGTGTCCACTTATATTGGTTCAGTAGTGGCATATCTAACCGGCCTGTTCACCAACAGTTACCTGCTGGACGCCGGGATTTTGTTACAGTTCGCACTGGCAGTGGTGCCCGTACTGGTAATACAAACACTTTTATCATTCTATTACCCAATTAATAGCAGTACTGCAGCATTTTACATTGCAGGGCTGGGTATTCTGCTCCTGGCTGCCTCTGTGATGTTGCTGCAAAGGCTGGATAAGCGGTGGATGACCACGATGTTCAGGATAGCATAACAGTATGGAGTGATACAGACATTGCTCAATAAGAAAAAAGACACACTGACCAACTGGGTGAAACCCATAGCACGATTGTTTAACAGGGTCAATCCCAACACAGTAACCATTCTGGCCTTAATATTCTGTGTGGCTGCCGGTTTGTATTTTGCCACAGGTAAGGTAATACTGGCAGGAATGATGCTTATGTTGGGCGGGTTCTTTGATGTGTTGGACGGGGCTGTGGCAAGGGAGAACGACAGGGTAACAAAATTCGGCGGCATGTTGGATTCTGTGTCTGATCGGTATGCTGACGCAGCGGTCTTTTTGGGTATAATGTGGGGAGGACACTCGGCAATACCGAACTACATAGAGAATGACTGGATTCTGGGTGCTGTGGCCCTTGTGGGGTCATTGCTGGTCAGTTATTCACGGGCACGTGCGGAAGCAGCCGGTACCGGAGAATTGAAAATTGGGTTGGCTGAGCGTGCAGAGAGGATGTTATTGATAATTTTTGGCGCTTTTTCAGGACTACTGAACTGGGCAGTGCTTATAGTGGCAGTACTTTCCCATTTGACCGTAATTCATCGTATGGTTGCCAGCTGGAAGATACTAAAAGAGCAATGATTCTATTTGTCTGTTTTTGCTTTCATGCAGTAGGTACAGTCTTCATGGATAAACACTGATGAGCCATGATTTTCCCTGTATTGCCATCCTGAATTCTGGACATTCTTACAGATATCACAGAAATCATCTATCAGCTTGCTAGTATCATCACTTGTAGCAACAGCATCGGCAAATACTCTAAGCTCTTTCTTGATATCATCAGAAAAATCTGTATCTGCCCCTCGTTTTGCACTGGCGTATTGGGATACTGCAGCCTTGGACACACCCAACCGCCTGGCAATTTCCTGCTGGGGCATCTCCAATTCCTGCATCATGATGCGGGCCAGTTCAGCTCTTATGGCAGGTAATACCTTCAGCACCATAATTTCACAGGGAGGTCTCATTATATTCTAATCCTTCGCTGTTACCCATTTATTTCAATTTGATTTACTTTTATTCAGGTAATCTTCAATAGCTGCATGCAATCCATCGGCAGCCAGATTGGAACAATGCAATTTAGCAGGAGGCAACCCATCCAGGGATTCAGCCACATCGTCACGGCTTATTTCCAGAGCTTCTTCAATGGTCTTTCCCTTTGCTATTTCAGTCATCATACTGCTGGTGGCTATTGCCGCAGCGCAACCAAAGGTCTTGAATTTCACATCAGTAAGTTTCCCATCATTGACCTTGATGTATATGGTCATCATATCCCCGCAGGTAGGGTTTCCTACTTCGCCAATACCGTCAGCATCTTCTATCTCACCCACGTTTCTTGGGTTTGAAAAGTGTTCCATTACTTTTTCGCTATACATTTATACAAGCATATTTTTAAAGATATATATAACCAGTGTTTTTTAGTTCTTTGGGGTAATAGGGGACATAGCCCTGAGTTTTGTCACAATCTCAACCAGGTTCTCTACTACGTAATCCACTTCATCCATGGTGTTTTCCCGACCCAGAGTTATCCTCAGGCTGCCGTGGATCTGTTCGGGCGGGATGCCCAGTGTAGCAAGTACGTGGGATGGTTCCAGTGATTTGGATGAACATGCCGAACCCGTTGATACGGCCACGCCCTTCATGTTAAGCATCATCAGGAGGGATTCGCCTTCCACATAACTGAACCTGAGATGCACGTTGTTGGGCAGACGTTGAGTGGGATGTCCGTTGAGATATGATTCAGAAATGGAGCCAAGTATCTTCGTAATAGCAGCATCCCTGAGGTTGGCCAAGTGACCTGCATCTTTTTCCAGCCTTTGTCCCGCTAATTCTGCCGCCTTTGCAAGACCTACAATACCGGGGATGTTCTCTGTACCTGAACGTTTACCCCGTTCATGCCCGCCTCCATGTATCAGGCTTTCCAGCCGGGTACCCTTGCGTACATATAATGCGCCCACACCTTTTGGGCCATGTATCTTGTGTGCGGATAATGATAACATATCCACACCCAGGTCATCCACATTCACAGGTATCTTTCCTATGGATTGCACAGCATCAGTGTGCACCAGCACGCCCTTCTCATGTGCAAGCCTGGAAATGTCTTCAATTGGCTGGATGGTCCCAATCTCGTTGTTGGCATGCATGATCGATATTAATATAGTATCGTCGATGATGGCATCCTCAACATCGTTAGGATCAATTAATCCCTGGTCGTCAACCGGCAGATAAGTTACCTTAAATCCGTTATCCTGCAGATTCTTGCAGGTATTGAGTATTGCAGGATGTTCAACAACTGAAGTAATAATGTGCTTACCAGCATTCTTTTTTAGGTAGGCTATGCCTTTCAGTGCCAGGTTATCGGATTCGGTACCCCCTGATGTGAAAATAATCTCGTCCGGTTGAGCACCTAACAGGTCAGCTACTTGCTGCCTGGACCGGTTCAATGCCCCTGCCGCTTCCTGCCCAAATGAATGAAGGCTGGACGCATTCCCAAAATACTCGTTAAAATAGGGCAGCATAGCACTTACGACTTCAGGGTCAGGTTTAGTCGTTGCACTATTGTCCATATAAATCTTAGCCAATTACCATTCACCTCGCATAATCACATATTTCCCAATACCCATATAATTTACCAAATAGGCAAATAAAGAGAAAAAAGAAAACAGAGACAGTAGTGTGAGAAAATTCACACTTTTATCTGGTCTGGAGAAAATCCCTTTTTTACAAGAACGTCCTTCATCCGGTTTTTGTGGTTGCCCTGCAATTCAATCGCATTATCTTTTACAGTGCCGCCACAGGCAAATTTGGATTTCAGGTGAGTGGTAAGTTCGTGCAGGTCGATTTCGTGAGGATCAAGTCCGTCTATAACCGTTACTTCTTTACCATATCGTCTTCGATTTATTTTAACAATAATTCTTTGTTGTTCTTTTGCGACTTCTTCACAGATACAAAGCTCTTCAGGAAGTCCGCAAACGACACACATTTCTGAACTCATTTCTTGGTTGGTTCCTCCGATATTACGATTGCTACATAAATATTATTATATTTATGTATACGTACAGTTACTACTGATGATATTAATAGATAATGGTATAATCCTTGCCAGGGAGGTTAAGTATGCCAATAACATTTTTAGCCGTGCACTTGGCCTGATGTTCTATAAGGATATCCCAATGGATTTTGCAATTATATTCAAAATGCGAAAACCGACAACAGTTGGCGTGCATATGCTTTTTGTGCTTTTTGCTATTGACGTCATATTCCTTGATGAAGGAAAAAAGGTCATCGGTACCGGCACGTTGAAACCATGGCTGGGACACAAGCAGATGAAAGGCGTGAAATATCTTATTGAGATGCACCAGGGCAAAGTAGAAGCATACGACATCAAGAATGGGGACATCCTGGAATTTGATGAGTGAAGGGGAAATATAATAACTTTTATGGAAGTTCGTGGCATAATCAATAATGAGGCTGCATTATAATGGAACTGAAAATACTCTGGCTGAATAAAAGAGACGTTGAAAAACTGGTGAACATTTATGATGTAATTCCGGCGGTTGAAGTTGCGTTCAGGGAGCATGGTCTGGACAGGGTGCAGATGCCTCCCAAAATGTACCTGAATTTCAAGGCGCATAATGGTGATCTGCGCGTAATGCCCGGGTACCTTGAAGGGCCTGACATTGCAGGTGTTAAACTGGTGAACGTGCATCCGGATAACCCGGGCCGTGGACTTCCCACGGTCATGGCATTGATGGTATTGAACTCCACTAAGACCGGGGCGCCTCTGGTAGTAATGGATGCTACCACATTGACTGACCTGCGCACCGGCGCGGCAGGTGGTGTGGCAGCCAAACATCTTTCAAAGGAAGATTCCAAAGTGGTAGGAATGATAGGACTGGGGCGACAGGCCAGGACACAACTTCAGGCCATTAAGGCAGTGAGGGATATTGAACAGGTCAAGATATTTGATACTTCCAAGGATTCAGTGGATGCATTCAAGGCTGATATGGAACAAAAAACCGGGATGGAGATAATAAAGGAACCAAATGTTCATGAAGTGTGCGACTGCGATATCCTGGTGACAACGACCCCAGTCAGGAGTCCGCTGGTTAAGGCCGGGTGGATCAAAGCCGGAACTCATATCAATGCTATTGGTGCGGATGCTGCGGGTAAGGAAGAACTGGACCCCATGATATTGAAAAAGGCAAAGGTAGTGGTAGATGCCGTGGCCCAGGCGTCTCATTCAGGAGAGGTGAATGTCCCCATTTCTAAAGGCATTTTTTCTGTTGATGAGATATATAGCGAACTGGGCCAGATTGTAAGTGGTAGAAAACCAGGCCGTGAAAGTGATGCCGAGATAACAGTATTCGATTCTACGGGTCTTGCCATCCAGGATATTGTAACTGCAGACCTGATATATAGAAGAGCAATTGAGAAGAAAGTAGGAACTGAACTGGAGTTATTCTGATTTCTTAATCCCCATCCCAGCAAATTAAAATCACATACTTTTTAAATAAGAAAGTCGAAGACTTACTTACATGTGACTAGTGACTATGGTAGAGTCGTCAACTTACACGTGGCTAGTGACTTTGGTAGAGTCGTCAATTTACACGTGACAAGTGACTTTGGTAGAGTCGTTAACTTAGTTTAAATGAGGGAAATAAATGAATTTAAATGCAACTTTTATTTCAGGAAGGACTGTTAACCAGGGTTGTAACCTGGAAAACAAGACTTCGCAAGCGTATTTTGATGCTGCAGCGTATTGTGAGATGAACTCAAAAGATGCCAGTTCGTTAGGTGTTGAGCCCGGAAACAATGTCAAGGTAACTACTGATCACGGAAGTGTCGTAGTGCCGATGGCAATTTGTGATGGCAACCCTGATGGTTTGGTGTTCATACCCATGGGACCATGGGCCAATGCGGTTGTAGACCCGGATACAAAAGGATGCGGAATGCCAGGATTTAAGGGTATTTCAGCAGTCGTTGAGCCAACTGATGAAAAAGCACCGACCATGCCTGAACTCATGGCCAGGTTAAAATGAGGGAGGTAGGATATGATAATCAAAGATGTACTCTGTCCATTCTGCGGATGTCTGTGTGATGATCTGGCAGTGGAAGTGGAGAACAATAAGGTAGTGGATGTGAAACATGCCTGCAAGATAGGCGCAAGCAAGATCATGGGCCATGACAGGATCAAGGCGCCCATGATGCGGGACGACAAGAACGGTGAGTTCAGGGAAGTATCCTATGATGAGGCTATTAATGAGTCTGCAAAGATACTTGCCAATTCCAAGCGCCCACTGTTGTACGGCTGGGCCTCAGGCCTGTGCGAGATGATGGCGAAAGGTATCCTGCTCAACGAAGAGGTAGGAGGAATAATAGATAATACGGCCAGTGTGTGTCACGGACCTTCTGTTCTGGGTGTCCACGAGAAGGGGCTACCCACCGGTACCCTGGGCCAGTTCGCCAACAGGGCCGATCTGGTTGTGTTCTGGGGCTGCAACCCGGTACAAGCCCATCCCAGGCACATGAGCAGGTATTCAGTATTTAACAAAGGATTTTTCGCTAGCAAGGGACGTAGATCCAGAAAAGTCGTGGTATTTGATGTCAGAAAGACCGATACCGCCGAGATGGCTGATGAGTATGTACAGGTGAATCCGGGAGAGGACTATATTGTTATGTCTGCCCTGCGGGCAATTATTGCTGACAAAGCCGACGTGGTCCCGGATAGTGTTGGCGGTGTGCCCAAAGAGAAATTAGTTGAACTTGGAGAGGCCATGAAGGGTGCGAAGTACGGCATGGTATACTTCGGTATGGGTCTGACACAGAGCCGTGGTAAGTATAAGAACATCGATAATGCGGTGTCCCTTATCACTGAACTGAATGCCCATGGCAAGCACAGTATCCTACCCATGCGCGGTCATTATAATGTGACCGGATTCGGTCAGGTGTGCGCCTGGGAGACAGGTTTTGCCAATGCAGTGGATATGTCAAGGGGCATTCCATACTATAATCCGGGTGAGACATGTTCCAATGACCTGCTGATGCGGGAAGAGATCGATTCAGCTATGATCATTGCCGGGGATGCAGGAGCACATTTCCCTGCCCAGTCCATTGCCCGGATGAGCAAGGTGCCTGTAATACAGGTTGACCCGTTCCACAACCCGACAACCGAGATGGCAAATATCGTGATACCCACCAAGGTATCTGGCGTGGAACTGGAAGGTACAGCATATAGGATGGATTCTGTGAGTCTGCGGATGCGCAAGCTGGTGGATGTGGACTTCCCATCTGATGAAGAAGTGCTGGATAAGATAATTGCAAAGGTAAGAGAGATAAAGGGGGCTTCATCATGAGTGAAATGCGAATCAAGAACGCAACAGTGTATGACCCTATCAATAATATCAACGGGGATATGATGGATATTGCCGTTAAGGACGGCAAGATAGTAGACAGTGTAAGTGGCAGTGCCCAGACCATAGATGCCGGAGGCCGGCTGGTCTATCCGGGCGGTGTGGACGCACATACCCATATTGCAGGCAGTAAGGTGAATGTGGGTCGTATTATGCGGCCTGATGATTCACGCCTGAACC
>JAUWTY010000150.1 GCA_030614485.1 Methanosarcinales archaeon
TTAAAAACAAAAAAACCTTCATGACCTATAGGGACACCCATGAGCATGAAAATAAATTTTCATACCGAACTAAAGCGTCTAATGCCTATTAGCATTATCCTGGCAGCAATATTTTTGACAGCAATCGGGATAGCGTGTATAGACCTTCTGCCCTCTGGGATTATAATTTATGCTTTCGACCAAAACCCCGCGGGACTCGATGAAGGTAACGAATGGGTCACCATTCACAACCCCACCAACAAAAGCGTGCACATAGGAAACTGGACTTTAGAAACCACTAATGGCTCAACAGCAAGTGTATGGATAGCCGAAGGCACTGCCCTTTACCCCGGAGCCTATATTACTTTTAGCCCTTCTTATCGCTGGATAGACAACAATAACGAATCAATAATCCTGAGAGATGCAGTTGGCGAAGTAGTAGATAGAACTCCCGTTGTAAACGATAACGAGAGCGATAACAGATATTGAAACAAATCTAAATGAGAAGCTGGTAAGAGAAGGGTATGCAGAGGTTATGTATATTCCACCTTCTGAGTTTGATTGTCGGGAGTGGGAAGGATGAAGTTATTTAAGGCATACAATACCTTAACCTAATAGAAAGCGCAGAGGTAAAAATGAATACCAGAAATCACGGCAAAGTTCAGGTATCTTATGGTCCCTGCCCACCAGAGGAGTTTGCCGGGCGCTTCACAGAAATGACGAAACTCATAGAAATTTTTATATTGAGAAAACAATAATATGAGGAAAAGCTACCATGAACGAATTAATTGTGCGGTATTATCATAGCGACAATCCCTCCTGTCAGGTTTACTATCGTTCTGACCTTGGTACGCAGGAAACAGACAAATTTACATTTACTTTTAGTGTTTCAAAGGAAGACCGTGAACTTATCCAGTGGTATCTTGAAGAATATCTCTCCTATCCTTATGGTGCATTTCAAGAGCGTGCAAAACGTGCTGAGAATGTCATTCATGATCTGGGCGCGGAACTATTTGCAGAAGTCTTCCGCAATAAGAACGATCACGATCAAACTGCGATCAGGTTTTATGATCGCGCGATGGAAAATCCCACAGACTGCCACATCATTATCCGGGCTGACCATCCCGCGGCATGGTCGCTGCCGTGGGAATTTTTACATGACCCAGCGTATGGATTCCTTACGCAAAAAACAAGCGGCTTTGTGCGCAGTCATCCTGGAGTCAGCGTGCGTCTTTCGCCTATACGCACGGATACGCCAAAGATAAATATTTTGATGATTATTTCTCGTCCGGGTGGCGAGGCGGATGTGCCCTTTCAATCAGTAGCACGTCCTTTAATGGAGATATTCCGACCACACCGGGATCGCATTCAAATAGATGTGTTGCGGCCTCCAACATATGAGCAATTACAGAAAGTACTGGTAGAAAAACCGAATTTTTATCATATTCTGCACTTTGACGGACATGGCGTATTTCCACACCCAAGAAGCATAGACAATCATACCTTCCTGTCGGAGCAAGGATCGCAAGGACAACTAGTATTTGAAAAAGCGGGCGTAGGAAAGCGGTTTGTATCGGGAGAGGAACTTGGTAATCTGCTATCAGGAAAAGGCGTGCCAGTGGTGATGCTGAACGCATGTCAATCTGGCATGAGCCACCCCGATGCGCTCTATCCATCCGTTGGTGGCGAACTTATCAAAACAGGTGCACTTAGCGTAGTGGCAATGGCATACTCAGTATATGTCCATACAGCGGCGCAGTTCATGGCGCGAGTTTACGAAGCGCTCATAAATGGTCAGACGCTCGCACATGCAGTGACAATAGCAAGAGAAGCTTTAGCAGTGCGAGATAAGCGTGAATCACCAGTTGGGCTGATTTCTTTGCAGGATTGGGTAGTTCCTGTGCTGTTTCAATCAGGAAATGTGCAGCTTTTTGTGCCTTCTGACGCTGAGCTGCATCTGGATGCTGGTCTCATAGAAGACAAGCAAGCAGCGGCAGGAGCAGAAATTCACCTGCCAGGACAACCAGACTATGGCTTTATTGATAGGGATGCGGACATCTGGAAGTTAGAAAAAGCATTTGAGCGAGAAACAATCGTGCTTCTACAAGCGATGGCGGGGGTAGGTAAGACGACAACAGCAGTGGGATTTGCAAGATGGTGGGCAGAGACAGGTGCGCTGCACGGTCCAATATTCTTCTTCTCTTTTGAATCTTACACCACTCTCGCGCATGTCTGCGACCGAATCGGAGAGGTGTTTAGAGCGGTAATCAAATCGCAGTTGGGCACTGAATGGCACCTTTTGGATGCAGCCCATCGTCGCAAATTGGCAGTGGATATTCTGCGTAAGCTACCATGTCTGATGATCTGGGATAATTTCGAGCCAGTAGCGGGATTTCCTAAAGGTTCGCCGACGATATGGAAAAAGGAGGAACAACAGGAATTGAAGGATTTCCTGCAAGCATTGAGCGGCGGAGCGACAAGGGTAATTATCACAAGCAGGAGTGATGAAGAATGGCTTGGCAGATGCTATCAAAAGATAACACTGCGTGGGCTGAATCAAAGGGATGCTATGGAACTTGCGGGAAAAGTTCTGGATCGTGCAGATATAGATCGCCAGAAGCTCAAACCATACGACAAACTCCTGCATTATCTTCAGGGGAATCCATTGGCAATACAGGTGATACTGCCTGAGCTGGCGCACAGTGAGCCTGATGAGCTATTAGTTGCGTTACAGACAGGAGCAGCAAAGCTTTCCAAAGATGACATAGAGCAAGGGAGGGAACATTCACTGACTGCATCTCTCGAATATCGTATGGACAAGCTGGATAAATTACTACGTTCTCGTCTGGGTGTGCTTGGACTGTTTCAGGGGTTCGTAAATGCAAACATGCTGGCTTTTATCTGCCATGATGACTCAGCTCCTGGATTGCTTCGGGGATTAGATTCAGATGCATGGATACAAATGCTGGACCTGTCTGCAGAGATTGGCTTGCTGCGCAAAGTAGGACACGGTCTTTATAACATCCATCCGGCACTTCCGTGGTTCTTTCACCAGATATTGCAGACCACATATGCCAACGATATGGAATGGTTAGACCAGCGACTTGTGGCAGTATGTGGTGATTTAAGTCAATCACTACAACAACAACTCAAGGCGAACGCAGAGACCGCAATGAGATACCTGCGTCTTGAGGAACAGAATTTCCGGTTTGCGATACATCTTGGCTGTCGGTACAAGATGTGGGATGCACTTAGGGGGTGTCACAGAATAAGTGTGCCAAGTTCATGACGATGGACAGATCGTATAGTTCCATTCTCCATGGAACTCATTGCGTTTAATGTTGACTGCTTCCAGCTCGTCCTTCGAGATTTTACGGCCGATAGGGTATG
>JAUWTY010000019.1 GCA_030614485.1 Methanosarcinales archaeon
AAAAAAATCAATTGCTTTCAATTTGTTTGCAATATTGGTTTTCATTTGTCCTCTCAATCCCGATATTAACAATTAATAGCATCGTATTCCCTATAAAGATTTTTGTATTTATTCATTACGAATTATAATTTTTCGAACGTAAGATAATAATTGCTCGTTTTTTTTAATATAGTAATATTTAATTAAGTTAATCGAGCATAAGATAAACATTTCGTAAGTATTTGTCAGTATCAAAAACAGACTATGTTTTCCAGGATATCACTCCACCCATGCACCCATACCCCACCAGCGGCGACACAAACCACATGGTAATTATGCACCGGACCATGGCATTCCTACCAGTTGGCAGTCCCTCATTGGCACACCCTATCCCGATTATTGCAGCCGTGACTATTGCGCCCAGCGATACTGGAATTCCCAGTATGGATGCAGTGTGCACAATAGCCGCCGCCACGAACTCCACGAACACCGCCCGTATCACGCACAGTTCGGTAATCCCGTTGCCCACCGTCTCCAGCCCCTGTAGAGTGAAGGCGAGAGGGCGAGAGGGGACGGCAGGAATTAATAAAGATTGGTGATGTAGAAAAATATAAGTATATTACACAGATTGAAAGCTTGTTGCAACCCATGTTCCAGGGCATTGCTGCACTGTAGTTATAATGGAAGACCATCACTGTTCAATGAATAAATGCCGTCGCCATTATTTATTACTAATTTCTTGTCAACCAATTTATCTAAGTGGACTTCTATATCGTCAACCCCAAATTCCCGGACAAGTTCATCCACGGTAGCACCCCCCCTTCTCCAGACGGTCAAGTATCATTTGTGATACCATATCACCATACGCCAGGTCATGGAACTCATCATAGAATAGAATGACAATAGAATAGCACTCCACAACCTCTTCCACCCCATTAAAAAAGAACGCAAGCCATGCAGCATTCCTGTTCTGTTCAAAAAAAATTTAATCCAGGCCGCATATTTCAAGCAGCCGCCTGGTGTTTCCATGTCCGCCGATAGGCATGATGTGTATGCCCCGACAGTTTGGCCTGATGTTAGCAATTGTTTCGGCAGCTATTTCCAGCCCTTCTGATACAGGGTCTGCCGCTGCTTCCATTCTGTTAATATCATCTTCAGGTATGTTAACACCCGGTATTTTTTCATTCATGAACCTGGCACCCAGGGCAGACCTTAAAGGTATAATGCCGGCAATGATCGGTATTCCAGTACTTTTAATTGCATCTGAGAACTCATTGAACACCGCCACATCAAACACTGCCTGGGTCTGGATGAACCGGGCTTTAGCCGATACCTTTTTGTTGAGCTTGAGCAATTGCAGCGCCAGCGGCCTGGCACCAGGATTTGCTACTGCACCGGCACACAGGGATGTGGAACTATCAAGAGGTCCATCCTGGAAATCGAACCCATTATTCATCTTTTCAATAAGTTGCAACAACTGCACAGAATCCAAATCAAATACCGGTTTTGTTGATGGCTGGTCACCCATGGTCGGATAGTCACCTGACATGGCCAGTATGTTGTGTATTCCCAGTGCATGGGCTGCCAGCAGGTCGGATTGTAATGCCATCCGATTGCGGTCCCTGCACGTCATATGCATAATGGTATCAAATCCGGTCTCTGCCAGCCTGTAGCAGAGTACTATGGGGGACATCCGCATCATTGCACGCTGGTTATCTGTAACATTCACAGCATCCACCAGGCCTTGCAGTTGTCCGGCCTCGGCCAGCGTGCCTGATATATCAGTACCTTTGGGCGGACTGATTTCGGCAGTAACTATGAATTTCCCCAAGTCCAGTGCATCCGCAAATCCCATCTTACAGCCTCCTGTCATGGCACACCGGCGGTTTGATATCATCCAGTAATTCCAGCATACCCCTGCTTTCCAAAGTCTCGAATATCGTTACCCAGATACATTTTCGCCCCTCTACTTCACAGTCTCCGTCATTGGAGCCGCCGCAGGGTCCATTTACCTGGGATTTGGGACAGCCAGATTTTGGGCACAGTCCCGCATAGATGCCCACATCGCATTCCCCGCACATACTGCACAGCCCCTCAATGGTATTATCTGCTAAGGAGCCGCCAATGGATGTGGTATCCAGGCCGGGAAGTACGGGTTTGCCAGAGATGCGGCCCATAAATGAAACACCAGCACCGCAGCTCAGTACCAGCAGTATGCCAGCCTTTTCAAGTGTAGGATTTTCCTCAATAAATTCATCCCATGACTTGGCGCTGCAGGCATGTTTTACCATTTTGCCATCAAGCATGTCCAGACCGTGGCTGCTCAGTCGGGCCACCAGACTGGTGACCTGCGCTTCGCCGCCGGTCTGTATCTTGCGGGCGCATATGCTACAGCCTACCACGCAGATAGTTGAAGCAGGGAACTTCTCCAGCATTGTGAGTATTTCTTCGATTGGTTTGAGGCGTGTAATTATCATGTGCTCATCCGTACCTGTAGTCAGTATCCCTGAATCGCTGCAGTGTGGATATTATTAATCCGGATATTATGGCCAGGTCCCTTGCCTGTCTCTCCAGTTTTGAGGCCAGGCGTTTCAACTGTAATTCAGTACCCATGACGATAAGGTCTGTGTTTTCGGTCTCGTGGGATACGGCATCCCTGGGCAGCGCGGCATCACACCCCCGGGATAGTGCTTCCTGTTTAATTATTAAGGCCTCGGTTGTGGTCACATTATTTATTCTCAGCACCCTGAGAACCGTTTTATCTTTCATCACCCGGGCACCGGTACCCGTGACCCCTATCCCGGCAAAGTAGCCGGGCGCATCGTCCGGATTGACCACGTCCAGCGCTTCAATGGAATAACCTGAATCTTCAGCAGAAACATTGCGTCCCCTGATGGCTTCTGCCACCCTTACGGCATCGGCAGTATCTGCAACGTCATGCGTCCTGATAATATGCGCACCCTTATAGACTGCAATAGCAGTGGCTGCAATGGACCCCATAAGCCTTTCAGCAGCCGGTTTATTTAGCAGATCACCTATGAACGATTTCCTGGATATTGCCACAAGTACTGGCTTTTGGAACACCTTCAGGCGTTCTAACTGGTCAAGAGTTTCAAAATCATACATTGGCGTCTTTTCCGGCAACCATTTCCCGATGGCAGGGTCGATGATAATCTTGTCTGGAGATATGCCCGCCTCCTCGCTTTTACGTATTATCCTATCAAGCGAACGAATCACGGCATCCATGCCTAACGGGTCGCCAGGTATATTTTCTGATGCCATGACCACTATGGGACAGCCGAATTCACTGATAACTTCCACCATTGCCGGGTCCGTGGTCAGGCCGCTCACATCATTGATAATATGTGCCCCCAACTCAAGTGATTCCCGGGCCAGGTCAGCAAACTGCGTGTCCACCGAGATGGGCACATCCATGTTATCCACGAGCAATTCCAGTGCCGGGATAAGTCGCCTGCGTTCTTCTTCTTTAGTGATCTTATCAGCCAGCGGCCAGGTAGAGCGTGCACCCACGTCCAGCATGTCTGCACCTTCGGCCACCATTCGTTCAGCCGTTGCAATCACATGCTCAGGCTCTGTCACTGAACCTTTGTAAAATGATTCACTGCTCAGGTTTATAGCACCCATTATGCGTACCGGATGTGCATCTCCCACTGCAATACCTGCAATTTCGCTGTCAACTACCATACAATTACCTTATTTATAGTCCTGAACATGATATTTGATAGATAACTTATACAGAAGTTATCGATAGATGACTTCAACAGAAGTTATCGATAGATGACTTCAACAGAAATCATCGATAATAATTTATTAACATTTTGATTTTCAGACCATTATAATTTAACCACAGAGTACACAGAGAGCACAGAGGGACTCAGAGCTGGCATCAGTTTTTCTCCTCTGTGTCCTCTGTGTCCTCTGTGCGCTCTGTGGTTTATTACTCATCACTCGTTGGAATTTGCATTTAATTAGTCAACATTGTTTGGTTTTTCACTATAACACCCAATTATTCAGATATCCTGCGTGCAGATTCAAGCGTATGCTGCAGCAGGATGGAAATAGTCATTGGACCCACGCCGCCAGGAACCGGAGTGATTAGAGAGACTTTTGGCAGTACAGCCTCAAAGTCCACATCTCCTACCACTTTGCCGTCCTTTTGGCCAATCCCGACATCAAAGACAACTGCACCATCCTTCACCATGTCGGCTTTAATAAGATGGGGCACGCCGGTGGCTGAAATGAGGATATCAGCCTGTGTAGTATATTTTTTCAGGTCATCAGTATATACGTGGCAGACCGCGACTGTAGCATTGCGGTTCAGGAGCATGGCTGCCATTGGTTTGCCAACTACATTGCTGTGTCCAACGATGACCGCGTTCTTTCCTTCTATTTCAACACCATACTCTTCCATGGCACGTATGATACCCTTCGGGGTGCAGGGAACCAGTCCCTCATTGCCTATAAGCAATTGTCCCATATTGTAAGGAGCGAAGCCGTCAGCATCTTTATATGGTGCAATGGCTTCCATGGCAGTCTGTGCATCCAGGTGGGTAGGCAGGGGCAACTGGACAAGGATGGCGTGAATATCTTCCTTTTCGTTCAGTGAGTGTATCAGTGCTATAAGTTCTTCCTGTGTGGAATCGGCAGGCAGGGTATGGTCCTCTGCATTGATTCCGGCACGCTCACATGCCTTGTGTTTGAGCCTCACATACATCTTTGAAGCTTCATCGTCGCCCACAAGTATGGTAGACAGGCCCGGAGTGATGCCTTTTTCTTCTTTGAGCCGGGCTACACCTTCTGCAACTTCCTGCTCGATCTTCTTTGCAAGAGCACGGCCGTCTATGAGCTTATTGCTGGATTCCATTGTTACCTCAAATATTGATTGGGAATTGTGCGCACAATTCCTTCATATTGGCCATTACTTCATTGAGTTTACTGTCATCGTTTATGTGCTTGAGTACTACATCAATATTCTCTGCAATGATCTGCATCTGTGGTTCTTTCATTCCCCTGGTGGTGATGGCAGGCGTACCCAGCCTGACACCGCTGGTGATAAAGGGACTGCGTTTGTCAAAGGGTATGGTGTTCTTGTTGGCTATGATACCGGCCTTACCAAGTACAGCTTCGCCGTCCTTGCCCGTAATATCGAGTTTTGTCAAATCCATCAGCATTAAGTGGTTATCAGTACCGTCAGACACGATATCGTGTCCCATATCCATCAGGTCAGAGGCCAGTTTCTTTGCATTGGCTACTATCTGTGCCTGGTATTCTTTGAACTCAGGAGCCTGTGCTTCCTTGAAAGCTACAGCCTTAGATGCAATTATGTGCATAAGCGGCCCACCCTGGGTTCCCGGGAATACAGTCCTGTCAATGCCCTTTGCGTACTCTTCCCTGCAAAGTATCATGCCGCCTCTTGGACCCCGCAGGGTCTTGTGTGTGGTCGTGGTCACGAAATCAGCATGGGGGATTGGATCCTGGTGTACACCGCCCACTATCAGGCCTGCAATGTGCGCAATATCTGCCAGGAGGTAGGCCCCCACTTCATCGGCTATGTCCCTGAAAGCGGCAAAGTCAATTTCCCTTGGGTATGCGCTGGCACCTACCACTATCATCTTTGGTTTGTGTTCCTTTGCCATCTGCATCAGTTCATCGTGGTCAATGGTCATGGTTTCCCGGCTTACACCATAGGGCACTATATTGTACATCTGACCGCAAAAGTTCACAGGGCTCCCGTGGGATAGATGGCCGCCATGGGACAGGTCCATGCTTAGGATAGTGTCGCCAGGTTTTAGTACTGAAAAATACACTGCCATATTGGCACCTGAACCCGAATGGGGCTGGACGTTGACATGTTCGGCACCGAACAGGTCTAATGCCCGCTCTATTGCCAGGTTCTCTGCCACGTCAACAAACTCGCACCCGCCGTAGTACCGCTTACCCGGATACCCTTCAGCATACTTGTTTGTCATAATACTGCCCTGGGCTTCCATGACAGCCTTGCTGGCATAGTTTTCCGAAGCAATCAGGTTAAGCTTGTAATCCTGCCTCTCCTGTTCGTTTGTCAGGGCTTGGGCAAGTTCCGGGTCTATTTCTGAGATATATGACATATGGAATTATTCTCCTCTTCTAAATATGGTATCTTTTATGTTAACTTTATTAATGTAAGTTCAATCAGTAATTCTTACTTTTCGTCCTTCAATGCTAAGTTTACCCTGGACGAATAATCTGACAGCTTCCGGGAATATCTTGTGTTCCTGTTCCAATATCCTGTCAGCCAGCACATCTGCAGTATCATCTTCCAGTACAGGTACACAATGCTGGATAATGATTGGGCCGGTATCCACGCCCTCATCCACGAAATGCACGGTACACCCGCTCACCTTTACTCCATGGTCAAAGGCCTGCTGCTGACCATGCAGTCCAGGGAACGAAGGCAGCAGTGCAGGGTGGATATTTATCATCCTGCCTTTATATGGTGTTAACAGGGTTGGACCCACTACGCGCATATATCCTGCCAATAGGACCAGTCCGACATCATGTTGTGCAATAATTCGCAATATCCCATTTTCAAAACCTGCTTTGTTTTCGTATTTATTGGGGTCTACAAAGACAGCTTCTATGCCGTGCTGGTGTGCTCGCTCCAGGGCATAGGTACCGTCCATATCACTGATAACCACTTTTATAGATGCATGGGGGATAGTGCCGTTATCAATATTGTCGATTATGGACTGGAGATTGGAGCCCCGGCCAGAGACAAGAACAGCGATGTTGGTGAAATTCATAAGATTATTTCCTGTGTAATAGTGATGCAGGGTTGAGCATCTGGATAGATAGCAGGATGATTATTAAGTTTTACTGATAAGTCAGGTTTTTCAATCAATTTTATGTACAAGCGGGTATTAATGACAGACCAGGTGCTCGAAATATGTCTGAGAACAATATGATTACAGCTGACATGAAAATTGAAGAGATAGTAGCTAAGTATCCGCAGGCCATTGGAATATTCTTCCAGTACGGGCTGGGTTGTGTGGGTTGTCATGCAGCTTCGTTCGAGAGTTTGGCCGAAGGTGCCACGATGCACGGCATTGACCTCGATGCCATGCTAAAGGACCTGAATGAACTTGCTTCAAAGATAGAGGCTGAAAAAGAAACATAAATGCATTACTTAATCCAGTTTAATAAACATTCAAGTGTTAAGCAGTAATGATCGTGTTTTTTTGTGCCGTTGCCCAAATCGACAAGTATTTAACATAGAATAAATCATATTAATTAACGCAGTTAAATAATAATTAAGGTGTAACATATTTATGAATTATAATATTGAAGAACATAACGACAATAAATTGGCTTTAGCGCCTCTCAAGAAGAGTATGGACAAACAGTGGGAGGAGGAGCTACGCGAATGGGTGGTCGAAGAGTTCTACATACCATATCAGGCATCGTGATATGCTTTATATGATTTAATTCAATGATTTCCAAGTGAGGTGTATTCTTGGAATTAAATGGGATATGTAGTATATGCCAGACCGCTGGCACAATGTATACCTGTCAGTTATGCGGCCGTCTTGTGTGCAGTAATTGTTTTGATGTAAACAGGGGTGTCTGTGTACAATGCAGCCGGGGACGGGTATTAGGTTCTACGAATCCTCAATTTAGTGTTTAACTCGCCACTTGATTACAGACCTGTCAATTTCTTTCCAGTTTACTTTCTCCTTCTTCAATAGTGTCCAGAAACCGATTGTAAATTGAGTTGCTGATGGTTTCAAGCATCAACTGTTTGCTGTCGCAATTTTTGCCTTTTGTGATTGCACAGAACACACCTAGTGGTATGGTGATGGAAGCGTAAGAGGACCCGCCCAAAATATTACCGCAATGACCGAAAGCTTTCCTGAAAATCTGTTTCATGTTAATTTCAATATTATTAGAATTGGCATACACGTATATGTTGGAAGTATTAACTGCAAAGACAAGCGCAGTGGATATACCTTCCAGGTCCAGCATATATTTAACGACTTTTGAAAGAGTGCTTGGGTCTTTAACATAACCGGTATTGGTCAAAAGATATGCACCTTTGATGTGCTTGTTATTGATGGCATTTGCCAGGTCACTGAACGTTTCAGGTTTCACAGCCGGGGTTTCAAGTTTTATCAGCAGGTCATTGTCCATGTATCCCAGTACATGGTGGTAGGCTTCAAGGCCATTGAGGTTCACATTTGTAAGGAATGTCTTGGTGCGGTCCCTGATGGCGAACATAAGCACAGTGGCAACCGTACTGTCCATTGGTACCTTCAGGCGTCGCATATAATGGACCATGAGGGTGGAAGTGGTCTCTATGTTTTCACGAATATCCTTGTACCTGCATTGAATATCTTTTGTTGCCACTTTGGAATGGGAGATTATTAAATCAGGCATACCAATGATACCGCTTAGTTCTTCAGGTAATTCACTGGGTACTACATCGATCAGTGCCACAGTCCTGGAAAACTCATCAGTAATAACATCTGGAAGAGGTTCAACATTTTGCCCCATTATGTTTAATAATCCTTTATGGTGAGTTGTACCGGAAAAGTAACATTTGGCATTTATATGAAAATATTCAGCGATTTTTGTAAATGCATAAGCACTGGCAAGTGAGTCAACAGTAGGGTCCGGCTTGAGAAGTATTGTCAGTCCACTCTTAGATGTGTTCAATATCTGTTTGAACTTCCTGCGCTTAAAAAAACCCAGTTTTTTCACAATTTGTCCCATCCGGTAAAATCAACTATAACAGCAGATTGTTTTCTTGATAGATAACGTATTATTAGTAATTTATGGCTGTCGATACTAATCTAAAGTAATATATAAATCTGCTTTAAACCAGTTTCCACATCGGATGACCTTCTACGGGTTCCACGTCCAGGTCTGCCACACTTTCAGATATCATGATGTCTGCCATTGCTGCAACAGGAAATGTGTACTTTGCATTTTCGATAGGCCCGAATAGTATGAAATCGCCTGCAGCCATCTGTTGCAGACATGTGGATGCAATGTCGCATATCCGGTAGATGAGCTTATCTTCCTTACCCTTATCACGTAGCCAGTTCCAGGCCGAAGGTGCATTGTGAATACCCGAACCCACAGGATAACCCCATTTTGCTTTGGCACTGATGCACATTCTAAGTGCTACACCTGCACCATTGCCCATGGGAGTGATACTCGGATCTATTAACTTTTTAGTTATGCCGCATTCATCAGCAGTTTCCAGTAGCCCGTGGGGTAGTACACTACCACCGTTGTCAAGCAGTTCCATCCTCCCGTCGAGGCTGGAATCCATTGCATTGAACCCCAGGATGATGGCGGCATCAATATCTGAATTGGCCATTGCTTCGACCTCATCGTCTGTGATTGACATGTTCAGGCTGTTGTAGATGGTCTTGTCAGCCAGCCCCACTTCGCTGACGTAGTTCGCGGCTGCCGCCCGCACAATGGAATCAGTGGAGTCGAGAAGGAATGGTGCATCGGTTGTTGCACTCACAAAGTCCAGATAGCGTTCGGCCGCTTGAGGAGTTTCGGCATATATGTGTATCATGTGCGGGTTGCCGGTCTCATCAGAGAGGGCCTGCTGCGCATTGATAAGTGATTCTGCAGCCGTTTTGTCAAATATGCCTGCACCTGGGTCTGAGACTATGCTGTGTTTATTGTAGAAGATGGTGCCTGCCAGTACAGTAGGTAACTGTCCTGGTTGGCCTCCGACCTTGACATTGGCGATATTGATGACCTGCTGTTCTTTTTTGAATACGAACATTGTTATCGATCCTGTAAATTTTAAATTAAGTCTGGACGAACACCACTCCTGATGTGGTATCCATCAGGATATTGTCTGTTATCATTACGTCTGCACCTTTTATTTCGCGCTCGACCGGTTTTTTCTTTTTGGCTGATTGGATCACCATAGGTGAGTGGGGGAAAGGCTCACCTTTTGACTTATATTCCTCGATTATTGCCTGTATCTCACCAGTTTCAACCAGTCCCCGCCTGTCAATGAGTTCAACCTGCGCCCTGAAATGTTCAATGGCATCGGCGGGGATGTTCTCAATAAAGGGGATGGCGCCGTTTGAACCAACAATTCGACCCTGTTCGTCTATGCCGTTGTTGTGGATTGCCAGGAGTGTATTTCCTGACAGATGTCCTTTTGATTCCTGACCGCACACCAGGATATACCTGATATTTGAATTGGAGATGGTATTTGCCATAATTTTCTCTATACCAAGATTCTCGGTCTTGCAGCTTCCCATTATACAGGCATCAGGCAGAGGGTCCATGTCACTTGCAAGGGTGACCACAGATATGCGGGATTCAGGGTTTACTATGGTGTAATCTCCCCTGACCGGTGGCCATTCCTGTGCGATGGTGTCATTTGACATTGTGTTCACTCAAAAGTTAATTGGTTCGATTGGGATATGATTTGAATGCTTATTGTTGATATACTTTTTTAATATAATTGTTTTAGGTGCTATGAAATATGGCAATTTCTGAACTATATTGACCAGTGCTACAATTGCCACTGGAATACCATGTGCCATTAGAATTAAAGGACAAGTATCAATACCTTCGCCAATTAACCTGTACTAACCACCATTAATACTTCCGATTTTCGTTATTTGTGTAAATATCTGCTGAAGAGGGTGATGGAATATAATGAAGATCGAATTAAAATGCTACGAATTCGCTTGACAGATTCCTGACAATTATTGTTATCAGGGTAAAATTGTGGATATGGTTAGCGGGAGCTATAGAAAAATGTGCTGGAATCACAGTGTCCATGGAGGACATCAAGGTTTGAATACTACAACAAGTGACATTTTTTATAAATGTGGCGCGTGAATTTGATGGATTGGAGTCGCTGGAAAGGTTACAGAAATTGTTTTTATTCGGAACTACATATAATCGGAAGTACTGAGACAGCAGGAATGTTTTTCAAGCTATGTGATTATCATTAAAAATTGAATCGATTGAAAAAAAGGTTGGACGGATTATATTCCGTCCAATTTTGCGTAATGTGCCGGTATATGGATGATATGACATCTGTGACAGCTATCGCCAATCTCATATCTAATTCCTTCAGATACCTCAAAATTACCTTCCGTGATATTAGTTCCCAT
>JAUWTY010000098.1 GCA_030614485.1 Methanosarcinales archaeon
GCCCATTTGGCCATAGTACTTGGTGCGGCCCGGCTGCTTATTCAGCAGCGAGATAACTTTAGAGGTTCTGTCAGATTAATTTTCCAGCCCGGTGAGGAGCAGCCGCCCGGGGGTGCGATAGAAGTGATAAAAGAAGGCGGGTTGGAGAAAGTTGATGCCATAGTCGGGCTGCATGTTTTCAGTAACATCGATTCAGGTGAGATTAAATTCAGAGCCGGGCCATTTATGGCTACTTCCAATATCATGACAATAAAGATCACGGGCAAGGGCGGGCATCATTTAAGTCCGCACCTTTGCATAGACCCGATTTCCATGGCTTCAAGGTTCATCGGATGCATACAGGCTGATATTGAAAAAAGAGTGCAAAAGGACCGGTTCATCTTGGGGTTTGGTAAGTTAGCAGGCGGGTCACAGTTTAACAGGACGCCGGATGAAGTGGAGATACTGGGCAGTTTCCGGACCTTTGACAGTAAAGACACGGCCATTATCGAGGATACTATCAGGAACACGCTGGATGGTATACTGGATGAATATAAAAATAAATTATTTCAGGGACTGCCAGAGTATGAACTGGAGATTATGCATGGTTATCCGGTATTGGTAAACGACCCGGTATTTTCCAGACAGGCCATTGCTGTACTCAAAAAGCATTTCCCTATCGTGAGTGAAGACATCGAGCCGTTTTTCGGAGCAGAGGATTTTGCCTATTATCTGGATGAGATACCTGGTGTGTACATGGGTTTGGGGACAAGGAATGTTGAAAAAGACATCATTGAGGGCAATCATTCCAGCAGGTTCGATATAGATGAGGATATACTTGTCAGGGGGGTTGAGATGTTGACTGTCATCGTGCTGGATTATCTGGACCATCCTGAAAAATATTTGCCATGAAGAGTAATATGAGAATAGAGAGATTTATTCCCAAGATGGGAACTAAAGTGAAGGAACTGGTTCTCGGAGTGCTTGCTGAGCAGGGATTCGATTTTGACCCTGAAAAGGATTCTGACCTGGATGACATCGTGGGTTATTACCTTGCTGATGGCGGCATGTTCTTCACAGGGATATTGGGAGATGAGGTAATAGGCACTGCTGCAGTACACAGGGTCGGTGCTGAACAATGCGAAATTCGCCGCATATATATGAAGCAAGAGTTCAGGGGCAGGGGGTATGGCAAGCAATTGTTCCAGTACGCCCTGTCATATGCCAGGTCCCATTATCCTGTTGTTACTTTGAAGACCGATAAGTCACTTGGCAGGGCAGTCAGTATATATCTGAAATCCAGTTTTTCAGTGGTAAGAGTGGACGGAAACACTTTGTTTTTTAGAATGGACATATGAAGTATATTCTAGTCTAAACACATTTCAAAACCCTTATATCTTAAGGTTGCACATGCAAATTAATTAGTTTATAGTGGTAGGTGAATTGATGTTAAGTGTTAATGAAAAGGGACTTGAGATTGCTGAGGAAATGATGGATTGGGCCGAGGAGCTTAAAGTTAAGACCATTGAGCTCAAGAACGATGCACATGTTATCGACTGTGGTGTGAATGTAAGTGGCAGTTATGATGCAGGACTAATGTTTACAGATATCTGCATGGGGGGATTATGCACTACAGGCATAAGCGTGCATAAGGTGGGAGATATCCCGCTGGCGTTTATTGACGTGACGACTGACCACCCGGCTATCTCATGCCTGGGAGCACAGAAAGCAGGCTGGCAGATTAGTGTAGATAAGTTTTTTGCTATGGGATCAGGTCCGTCGAGGGCACTTTCACTGAAACCTAAGCACACTTATGAGAGGATACAGTATGAGGATGAACATGACCATACTGTGATAGCCCTGGAATCCAATGCTATTCCTGATGAAAAGGTCATGCAGTTCATTGCAGACGAGTGCAATGTGCCTGTAGAGAACACCATCGCTCTGGTAGCACCAACAGCCAGTATCGTTGGTTCGGTACAGGTTTCAGGTAGGGTAGTGGAAACTGGAATATTCAAGCTCAATGAACTGGGATTCGATACTACCCAGATTGTGAGCGGTACCGGTACTGCACCTATTGCACCAGTTGTCAAGGATGACCTGAAAGCTATGGGTTGTACTAATGACAGCGTCATATATTATGGTTCAATTGTGCTGACAACAAGAGGATTTGATGAAGAACTGTTCAAGCAGGTTCCATCTTCAACGTCTTCTGATTACGGTAAACCATTCTTCAAGACATTCAAGGATGCAGGATATGATTTCTACAAGATTGATGCCAACATCTTTGCACCTGCTGAAATGACAGTAAATGACCTGGATACAGGTAAGACCTATCACGCCGGTCACCTGAATGCAGAGGTTATCATGGAATCATACGGTATCAGCGGGATATAATTCCCGCATTTTTCTCTTTTTTTTCAGGATGATAGAACCTGTATTTCTTGGCGAGATATTCAATTCTATTCAGGGCGAGGGTATCTTTACTGGTATGCGCCAGGTGTTTGTCAGGTTCCAGGGATGTCCCCTGCAGTGCGGTTACTGTGATACTCCGCAGTCCAGACAGGCCACAGCTAAGATATGCAAGGTTGAGGCAATTCCGGGCACCGGTGAGTTCAGGGACATCCCCAATCCAATTGACATTGAGACTCTTGTTGAGATTATAAATGATCTCTGGTCACCTGCCACCCGGCACCTGTCCCTGACCGGGGGCGAGCCGCTGGAGCATGCGAAATTTATTGATGAGATGTCAAAGCTGGTGGATTATCCCCTGTATATTGAGACCAACGGCTTCCTGCCCGATGAGGCACGGAAGGTACAGTATGTGGTGGATGTGGCGGCATGTGATATCAAATTGCCAGAACACAATGCCTCAGATGATTATCAGTCGTTGTTGAAGGCAGAACTGGAGACTGTGGGGATATTCTACGAGGCAGGGGCTGTGACCTTTGCCAAATGTGTGGTGACTGACAAGACGTCAGACGATGCCCTGCAGACCATTGCCAGGAGCCTTTCTGATATTGATGAGACTCTGCCACTGATATTACAGCCAGTGACGCCCTGCCATGGTTTCGAGCCAGCGGTGGGGGGCAGACTGCTGGAACTGATGGATGTGGCAGGGGAGTATCTTATGGATGTGCGGGCAGTTCCGCAGGTGCATAAAATGATGGGGCAGTTGTGATGTTGAAGTTGTTGACAAAACTATTAAAGTTATAAGACCAAGTGGTTATTGGCGATTGAAAATGCCTGTATCTGTGAAATTACCTGACGAGTTTCATGGAATTTATAACCAAATAAACACTTGACGAAAATCGGTGTTAAACAAATCCAAGAGGACAATTATTTGAAAACCACGATCTTTCTGGCACCCGCCCCAAAATTATCAAGATGAATAATTTATACATAATATTTGAAAAGGTGATGCAACATCAAATCGATCATTCTTGCAGGTGGATCTGGAACCCGGCTATGGCCGCTTAGCAGGGAATATTATCCAAAACAGTTTCTGAAATTTGGCGATACTTCGTTGTTTCAGGAAACGGTAAACCGGTGTCTCAGGTTATCTGACATATCAGAGATATTTGTGGTGACCAATGAATCCCAGAAGTTCTTTGTCCTGGGGCAGATGGAAGAGCTCGGACTGGATTTCCCAAAGGACAATCTGCTCATAGAACCGCAGGGCAGGAATACCCTTCCCGCCATAATTTTCGGGATGCATGAGATAGAGAAGCGGTTCGGCAATTGTGTTGCAGGCGTATTCTCATCAGACCATATCATGGACATTGAAGCCATGGATACAATAGCCGGTGCTGAGCAGCTGGCACATGACTACCTTGTGACCTTTGGTATCGTGCCAAAATCACCTCACACGGGTTACGGGTACATAAATCCAGGGGATGCTGTTGGATCTGGGTATAAGGTGTCCGAGTTCAAGGAAAAGCCAGGCCCGGATGAGGCCAGGGAGTATGTGGACGAGGGATACCTGTGGAACAGCGGGATGTTCCTGCTGGATACTGACGTGTTCTTATCTGAAGTGGCAAAACATGCACCTGATATCGGGAACGTTTTCAGGTCTGGCAGGGACATCAATGAGATCTACAATGAGATCCCTTCAGTTTCTATCGACTATGGTATCCTGGAAAAATCAGACCGTGTGGCAGTTGTGGGGCTTGATGTCAAATGGAGCGACCTGGGGAATTTCGATGCCATGTACCAAGAGTTCGATAAGGACAGGGTCGGGAATGTGGTGTTCGGCTGCGATGATGCCTCTGTGGAGTCTACCGGTAATATCATCCAGTCGACCGGGAACAAGGTGGTATCGCTGATAGGTGTTGATAATATGGTTGTGGTGGATACCCCTGATGCGCTGCTGGTTTGTCCCAGGGACAGGTGCCAGGATGTGAAGGATGTGGTGGGTGCGCTGAAGGAGCAGGATGATGAGAGAGTGTCCCTGCACCGGACCGTGTACAGGCCGTGGGGGTCGTATACCATACTTGAGGATTTGGAGAGGTACAAGATCAAGCGGATACATGTGCTGCCTGAGAAGACCTTGAGTTTGCAGTTGCATTACCACCGCAGCGAGCACTGGGTTGTGGTAACGGGGACGGCATGCGTGCAGGTGGATAATGAGCGGTTCTATCTGCGGCAGGGTGAGAGTACGTTCATCCGGCCCGGTATTAAGCACAGGCTTTCCAATCCGGGGAAGTTCGTTCTGGAGATCATTGAGGTGCAACTGGGGGAGTACGTGGGTGAGGATGATATTGTAAGGTTCGATGATGAGTACGGGCGAGAATAGTGGATGGTTTTGATTGTGTGAAATCCTATAACTCTTTGCACCTTAACCAGCCCCCGCACTCTTTGCGACCCGGATGCACGATGGACCTCTTAACAACACAGCCCACCTGTACCACACATCCTTCAAATGATTAAATTCACAACACTTTTGCCTTGATTTCAGAAAGAGTGGATTTCATATATGTGATCT
>JAUWTY010000012.1 GCA_030614485.1 Methanosarcinales archaeon
TGTTGTTGAAGATAGTGTATTGGTAATATTGATTTGACCAGTGCCGTTTATTCCTGCACTGATTAAAGCGGTCCCATTGAATGTATCTAATCTACTTGCATATTCTGTCACTGATATATCCAGAACATTACTTGCAGATGCCGGTAAAATTAAGATAAATAATATTACCAACACTCCGGTAATATTTTGTTTCAAATTATTGTTTTTCATATAATCGCCCCTTTTAGTTATACTCATCTTGTTTGATGAATTTCCTCATTATGATTAGCATAATATTAAGATTTATTTATATATATAATTTATGTTAAAAATAGCTAACAGGATTCAAAACATTGGAAATCAATCATACATGTGGTGGAATCATGTACAACTTTGTACAATGATGCAAAACCCAATCATGAGACTGCCCATTTAATGTATGATAACAATAATTATTAGTAGATTAAGTACTATTATATTATACAAAAAATATAGAAAATGTATGACAATAATTACCTTTTAACATTTCAATAAAATATATATATACATATTTATAAGATTAAATGGGAATAAAATGAGTCACAAAACAAAAAGTCTTTGGATTCTCCTATGCCTGTTGCTCCTTATCGGGAGTTGCTCAGGGGAAACTATCGTAGAAGTATTTGATGAATATCAAGTGAACATAACCGTGGGCAGTGACAGTGTCCATGTCGAAGAGTCTATATCCATCAAGAATGTTATAGATAAACCCATTGTTCCTGGTTACGCCTACACGACCTTGAAACATTCATCACAAAATGAGATACTTGGCTTACCTCTTCCTGGAAAACAGACAGACCCCCTTGATATTACGAATGTGGTGGTCACGTTTCAGGGTAACCGGTTGAATGATGTGCTTGTGACAGAGGGGGATGAAAGTACCACAATTCGTTATGGTCTGTGGTTCCCAATCTCTCCGGGTGAAAGTATGACAGTAAATCTGGAATACGATTCCTCAGATTTTATTGACAAGGGAATTCTTTTCACCCAAGGGTATTACCCAATTGCTGCTAACATCCCGATCAATAATGCTGTGATTAATCTTGAATTGCAAGACGGGAGCCACGTTACATATTCAAATAGCAAACCTGATAAATCAAATAAGTTGGCTACATGGACTATGGAGTCCTTGGGTACGGATGAGTGGCTTTTAAAATATGAGTACAGCAAACTCCCACTCCCCACATCACCTGTAAGGTGGTCACTGATGTTTTGGCTGTTCATGCTGGCCATAGTGAGTATTTGGTCTTATCGCAACTGGAAACCCAGGAGATGAAAACCCTGGATGGATATTCGAATGGGACAGGAAATAAAACGGTTACTGGAAACAGTAACAATAATACTATTAGTTCTTCTGATCTTTATCTGGGGCGCTTCTGCGCTAGTGAACCAGACAACAGTGGTAGCTACTGACAGGCCATATTATAACCCATGGGATACGGTCAGCATCATTATTAGTGATACTTCTGAATTAACTGCATGGATTGTGGACCCTGAAAAGGGTGAGATACCATTAGTACTTGTTCCATCAGATTCGGGATACACGGCAGAATATTCCCCGCAACAGGGCATAATCCTTGGAACTTATACCGTGGTTGTTAGCGGTCCGCAGGTTAATGATACAACTCAATTTGAAATAATTGTAACAACTATTGGCAACCTGACCATCAACACCTCCCAGGAAGTGTACGAGGCAGGGCAGAAAGTGGAACTCAGTATAATTTCACCACAGGGCATACCTGTTGTGTGGGTTACCGACCCAATGGGAAATTCTGCGGCTGTAAAAGTTACTCAAAAGAATGGCGTTTATACTGGAACATTCCGTCCTGATAGACAGATAATTTTAGGTGAATACCAGGCTGAAGCCGAAAGTTATGCCAATGGTTCAAAGGAACATGCAAAGGTTGGATTTACAATATCTGCCCCCACAAAGCCCCCCGTTGTATCGCTTTCATCGGGTGTAGAGTTCTTAAGAATACTGTCCGGCCCCAGGACAGGGCAGCATAAGGTGCCGCCTGAAACCAACATAAATGTAACAATTACAGTGAATCTGGAAGACTCCTTATACAGTACTAATCTGGTTGACTACTTCCCGAAAGACTGGATTATAACTAATCCCAACAGCGGCATTGTATCCACATACGATGCACAATATAATATGATATCCTGGCCCGTCTCTGTAAATACGTCGGTCACAAAATGGTATATTATCGAAAGCCCACAGAGGACGACTCCGCCAACGATATACAATTTCTTTACCGGACTGGGCGGCGATACCTCAGGGCTATGGAAGGTCACGGTTGCAGACCCTACCAATACCTATTATTTTCATCCCGAAACTGTGAATGTGTGAGTCGAAGGCATCCAGAAGGTCGCCAATTCCACAGACAATACCGGCGATACCACAGACGATGAGACCGCAGGACCGTTATACAGTTCAGGTAATCCAAATACATTCACAGAACCACCTGCTTTCAGGTTCTATACAGATCCGGCTTTTACGTCAAACATCACTTTCACATCCGATACGACCATCACAATGTGGTTTGACAATAACTACAACGATTCCAGCAATGGACCTATCCATTACAAGGCCATAATTTATGACTACGACCCAGCCACAGGCAGCAACATTTCCCTGGGGAGTGATGAAAAGGATTTTATTCAGGGGCATACCCAACTGGCATTTACCATCCCCACCAATAATAAGTCGGTCGTTGGTGGTCACAGGTTAACAGTGGTATTCCAGGTAAATGGTACAGACAGGACCGATGACTACCGGCCCGCTATTGTCTATGACAGTACTACAAATAACTCGCGTATGACTTTTTCGTATTTTGTAGATACACTACCCCCCCAGATAACAAATATTTCAGCAAGTATAGACCCACAGGTCATTAATAATTCATTGAATATTTCAGCCAATGTAACCGATAACGTGATTGTCAGCACTGTCTATATTAACATCACTTTACCCAATGGTACTTCCACAGGCAATCTTTCAATGATAAAGAATGGAGGCGACATCTGGGATTACAACTACACGCCGCCCATTGAAGGGCAATATAATTTTACCATTTATTCCAATGACACATCAGATAACTGGAACTCTGCCGCCGCCAATTTCACAGCACAGACACCCCCTAACCTGACCTTTGCTCTTACACCCGAATATATAAGCAGCAACATCCTGACCAAATTAACCCTGGAAGTATCCAATACAGGCCAGGCGCAGGCAGATTCTGTTACTGTAGACTGTAATGTCCCGGCAGGTTTTGACAGTCCTTCAACGATATCCGATGGCGGAAGTTTTGATGAAGGTACACGTAACATTACCTGGGATTTGTCCACGCTGCCAGGCAGTGCAAATACGAGTTTAACATTCTGGTCAAAGTGCAGCCTTTCAGGACAGTTCAACTTCTCTGCCAGTGCAGATTTCCAGGATGTGACCAATAATCCCTACAGTTCAACTGCTGACCTATCTGTAAATATTACAGCACAGATTGCTGTTTATAATGGTACTGGGGCCGATCCGACAAGTTTCAACAACATTATTACTAGACTGGAAATTTCAGGTTATTCCTATACGGCAGTTGATGAAACCGATATCATAAACAACAACATCACAAGTTACGACCTGGTAATCATAGGAAGTGGTGATGAAGCGGCCATGACCTCATCATTGGGCGCCACAGGTCTTACGAACATCCAGACATTTGTGGAAAACGGCGGCGGATATATCGGTTTTGGCTCCCAGGGAGGAGGAGGTGGATTCCTGGCCGGGAATGAACCAGGCTGGGATGACCTTATATTGACAGACGCAAGGCCGGTCAAAGATGATGGGCCCGGGCAATGTGTTGTACAGGTAATGGATACAACTCATCCAGTGAACAATGGATATAGTGGAGATATAACCATCTTATTCGAAGGGAGCACATATTTCACAAACATGCCAGCTGCCACGGTCGAACTATCTTTATATGACCGTAACATTGACATAAAACCTGCAGAATGGAACAGCATTAATGGCAAAACCGCCAGTCTTGCTGACCAAAGGGGACTGGGGCTGGTTGCCCTTTTTGGCTGGGACTTGCTGGCTAACAATAATCCCAAAACTGAAACTATGTTTGAGAATGCCATAAACTGGGCAATTCGCAAGGCTTTGAGGGTAGATGTCAATCCGTTAACTTTCCAGACACACCGTAACGAGACAAAGCAGATCAATGTAACTCTTTATAACAATCACACTTACGATGTCACAGGTACGTTAATGGTTGCAGTGCCCGCAGAGTGGATTGCGGAAAATAGTAGTTTAAATCCTATCACATTCAATCTCAATGCAAGTGGTGTCCGGAATTATATATTTAATGTAACAGCATACCAGGGCGCTTTCCATGCTAATTATACAATATGGGCTTATGCAACATATGAAGGAAAAGTGAGTCAGGACAAGGTAGTTGCGCAAATCATAGGACCCAGTGTAATCATAACTCGTAGCAATCCACCCCCGTTCATTGAACCATTGACTAACACCACAGTGACCCTGACCATCAACAACTCTGCATTGGCTGAAGAGACGGCCCGGAATCTTATATTTACTGAGATGGTTCCATCCACCTGGCAGGTAAATACAGGCAGCATCACTCCCGGAGCCAGCACATGGGAGAGCGGGGGTATTTATTATATCCAGTGGGAACTGCCAGACCTTAATGTGGGTACCCAGACCAGTGTGAGTTATGAAGTAATGTCTCCCGAAACACTGCTCCAGTATGCTTTTGATTCCAGTGCCACCTATCTTGATGACTATAATACCACCCTTGAATCACTGGAATTCCACCAGGCAACTGTGGTAGCTGCACTGAACTTCAGCAGCAACACCCTCATCGTGCCTATGGATGATAAACAAAGCGGCAACAGCACCAGGAACGGATATCCCAGACAACTTGTAGCCTATGGATTTTTGTATAATATCACAAGCATCATACCGACCATATGGACCATCCAGGATGTGGGAGAGTCTTTTACCGCCAACACCACCGATGTTTGGAGCGGTACCCCATATACCAATGAGAATTATAGTGGGGGTCCTTTTGTACTTTCAAACTTAACCAGTGCACAGCAGGACCTGGTCATCCAGACTGCAATTTATTACAACATTTCACTGCACAACAGCACAGACACATTTACAGTCCAGAGAGCTATCACCACGAGTCTTCCCAGTATAGCCTATTATTTGCCCACAGGCGACCCTGACCAGTATAACCGGGGCAGGGAGGACCTGATATTGCAAAATTCACTTATAGAATTCACTTATGTAGATAAAAATGACGTGCTGGCTGGCAATCTTGAAAATTACAATACCTTAATTGTCCCCAGCAAGTCTCTTAGCGGTACCGGTCCCCTTGAAAGTGATGTAATAGACCAGATGTATAACTGGCTGGTGGCCGGGGGCAACCTGTGGTTGTCAAATGAAGCAGCATATGAAATGGTAAAATACAAAGGCATACTCGACCTGACGACAGAAAATTTCCAGCGGGGAGGTTATGGTGACCTGTTAGCAGGCAACAATCTGACCATTACCCAGACGCATCTTGTGACACAGACCTATGGGCAGGTGCAGGGATATCCGGGATGGTATGACATGATCTTTAAAAGTGAATATTCAAGGAGTACGTTGGCAGTACTTGAGCAAGGACCAATTGTATTGATTACCGGCAAGGAAGGGAGCGGGGATGTCTACGTAACATCACTTGAATTATTCTATGACCAGATAGATACGGCTTCAAACACGCAGGGAAGGCGTCTGATTAATAATTTCGTGTTTGTGGCATCCTACCGTTCTGCCGCCCAACTGGAAATACAAAATGCTCCACCGGGTGTGGCAGTGTACCCTGGCAGCAGTAACCTGTTCAATATATCTGTAGTCAACACAGGCAACATTGTATTGAACGATGTGATACTAAACCTGACCACTTCACTGCCCTCCTCCTGGATAGAAATCACTCCAATCAATTATTCGACTTTGGGTGTCAACTACATTTCTGAATTCACAGTAAATATCACTCCACCGTCCAACGCCACCATTGGGCAGGTATTGAGTTCTCTTGTGGCAGACAGTCGCGAAGGTGCAACTGACAGCAGTCCACTGTCCATCTATATCTCTGACCTCATTGTTGAAACTGATATGAACTATGACGTCAACGTAAACCAGCCAGTGAACATTACTGTAGATGTTACAGATTTGAGTTTAGTGCCCACATCCGGTGCTTCAGTTGACCTGACAGTAACTGCGCCTGATAGTACTACATATAATCTGACAGCATCCGAAACGGTTGCAGGAACCTATGAGGCGCAATTCAATGAGACCGGGCAAAATGGTATCTATACTGTGGAGACCTTAGCAACTAAAGGCTCAAACCTGGGCTATAATTGCACATACTTTGCCGTAGATTTCCTGCAGGTCGATTTTTCGTTATACAATGATAGCGGATACACGTTCCAGTCCAGGGATTTTGATATCAACGAGGTCATTTACCTCCAGGTCAACGTCACCCATACAAACGGCAGCAATGTCATTGGAGCATTGAGCAGTTTCAATATCACTACTCCCAATGGTACGGTTTTTACTATCCCTGTAGTTGAGACCGACCCTGGCATATATAGGAGCAATTTCAGCAGTACACAGATAGGTGGGGATTACTTATTCTATGCCCTGGCCAATGACAGCCGCGGTATCACCGGTATTGGTACTGATACACTGAGGTTGCCCCGGTATAGTGGATTCCCGGCCAGCACACTGGTAATACCGATGGGACCAATGCAAAATACAAATGCAGTCGGGGCTAATTATCCATCACAGGTATCAGCATACGGCCTGGTACACTGGCTGCTTATTAATAATATTACAGTAGACTGGGTGATTACAAGTGGCAAAAACTATAGTGACTTTGATTTCAATGCCACTACAGATGATGATGCATCCAATACCACTGGCACTATCCTTGACAGGAACTACTTTTCCGGCCCATTCCTCATCAGGGACCCTGATTCCAACACTTCCTGGAATGAAGCCTGGAACACCATCCAGCAGATACGTACAGATACCGGCCTGTATGGCGATGTGGTAATTCATGAACTCAACCAGGCACTCATGGTTGAGAGCATGAATGACTATGTGATGGACCGCCCAGTACGAGTTGCGATTCAGGATACTGCTGCCCAAGATATAGGTTATCTGTGGGATGGCGCCCTGTATCCTTCAGCAGGCATAAACCCAACGCTTCTTACTGCTGGACAGATAAGGACCGGTGACCTGCTTACCAATACAAGTATTAACTGCACCAAAAGAAAGGTCTATGACTGGGTATTTTTTGGTGATAGCGATTTCTCGCAAACCGCTACATTCCCGGCAGGAGACGACCTCTTCACTCAGCTGAACATGTTCGTTAACAAGACCGGACATGTACACCTTCAAGGCTTAGGTTTAACCATGAACACCAGGACATCCTGGCTTACCACTACCACTGCCACCTACGATGAGGATGACTATGCCAACAATCAGCCGTATTCTGTATTTAACCAGGTTGCAGATCACCCTCTGGACCAAACTTATGGTACAGGTACACTTACTTTAAGTGTGACCAAGGCCAAAACCTTTGACGCATTCGAACATGATAACAACTGGCGTTCAAACACCTTGATGCTTGCTGGTTTTTCTGAATCTGTTGCAGACAACGGTGATGGAGGGAATATGTGGGATGTGGACCTGAAAAGTACATATACCGATACAATTTCTGGTGCCTCAGAAGACAACTATGCTTTTGTGTCATCCAATACTTACGGAGGTGTTACTTCTTCTCTTGTAAACATCCTGCAAAGCACCACTCCAGAGATGAGGCTGGCACTAAATACTGTAATGTTCAGCGTAATCACTCCCCAGTTTGACCACCAGCCAGAAAGTCAGGCAATACGAAAGGATGGAGCTACCAACTTAACTGTCAACGGCACGATAGATTCAGGCATGCTGGTATATAACCTGAAGATACATGATGAACTGCCATCCTATGCGATTATAAACACTTCATCCATACAACTGTTTGTTGAAGGCAGTTATACCTATCAGGCATCAAACAACACAATCATATTTGATTTGGGCAATCCAGGCCAGGACAGCATCCTGAACAGTACCCTGTTCTCATATAGTATCAACATTACACCACCGTTGGACCCGCCAAAAGATTTGGTGGTCTTAAACTCAACAGTAATTTATGATGACAACTGGAATACAGGAATCACTTCATTCCACTGCATGAGTGTGCTGACCATCGACTACCTGGGTTTTACTGTCAATAAGACCATTGCACCAGGACCCGGCTTTGATAATTATACGGTTACACTTAACCTGACAAACCCGGCTAATTTAAGCCAGACCAACCTCAGTGTCTATGATCTGGTCCCTGCCAATTTTAATATCACAAATCCAGTGCCAAATTATAATGGGTCCAATGCAAATAGATACTACTGGACCATGAATCTCTCTGCAGGAGAAAGTAAGATTGTGACCTACAGCATGGTGGGCACCGGGCGGTATAACATAAGCGATGCTTTTACAGTAGGGATGTTCTCATGAGATATTGGAATAAGGGCATCTCAATTGTACTTTTAATGTCTTTGTACTTGCTGTTAATTTCGCAGGTATCCGCATTTCCACTGAATTTGCAGCTCGACACCACCGAATACATCAATGGGTTGGTTTTCTATTCAGACGGGACATACAGCCTTAGTGATGCTACGGGTTCACTCTACATAACGAATCCATCTATCAACAATACTATTGCAGATATCAACATTGATTTTAGCAGTGGCATTACACCCTCCACTATCCATATCAACGAACTGAGTTGCAATAATACAACGGTTGTATCATACCAGATTGCCAGTTCTGTCATCAGTCTACCCATATCAGTCGTCGAAACCTTTACACCTGCAACACTCGTACCAGGTGTTAACCAGACTGTAGTTTTCAATTTAACGATTAGCAATTCAGGCATTGAAAATATTAGTATTGTTCAGTTTGACAAGGTATTCCCATCTGAATTGACCTATCAAAGCATCACAGCCACAAATGGCAGCGTGAATTTTACAAACAATACCAATACTATTGTCTGGACAAACCTTTTAATCCATCCTGCATCCACCGAGAGCATGCAGATAATGTTCAGTACCACACCCACAGCCAGCATAACAGTGCCAAATTCCAACCTTTCATTTACTCTTCCTACATATTCAGCATCCACATCCCTTTCATTGTCGGCTGTCACCATCACCACCAACTTCACTCTTGAAAAAGAGAAAATTTCCAAAGACAGGTGGAGGGTAGGTTTCAGGGTGTGGGATGAAAGCGAATTCAATTATTCACTTTATCGGTCTGATATATATCTCTCAGACACAATGCTGAACAGTACAGTTCTCATCAAGACATTCTACCCGAATATTATACTCCAGCCCGGACAATCATGGTACGATGAATTGTTCTATGATTACTCAGGCGTACCTGTTTTCTTTGGACAGATATACTACACATTATTGTTTAACCTCTCAGGCAGTTCAATGCCTGTGACGCCTGTAAAAAGTGGAGGTTACATCATCAATTCCGTTGTTTCCCCAGACAAAGGACCGGGCGGAGGTGGAGGCGGCGGAGGAGGTGGCGGTGGAGGAGGGGGTGGCTCCTCAGGAGAAGACTTCTACAATATTGTATGTACAGAAACTGACCGGAAAAATACAGTTAAAAACTCATCAGTTAGCTATAACTTTGATCTTGATTGCAATATCGTGAAATATATCAATTTCACATCTCTGGTTAGTGCAGGAACGATTGCCGCAAAAGTGGAAGTACTAAACAGCACTTCATCTCTTGTGAATGTATCGCCACCTGGGACAGTATTTAAAAATGTTAATATCTGGGTTGGGAACTATGGATGGGCAACACAGAAGAATATTGATGATGTGAAAGTAGTCTTCATTGTTGAAAAATCATGGATTAATGAAAACTATATTGACATATCTACGATTGCTCTCTACAGGTATGATAACACCACCTGGTACAAACTCAATACAAAAAAGATCGCTGAGGATTCAATGTACCTGTACTTTGAAGCTAACACCCCGGGCTTTGGCCCCTTTTCCATATCAAGCATGAATGGAGGATTTGAGTTTATGTTTATGCCTTCATTTACACCTGCACCTACACCCAGACCTACTTTTATTCCATCCTCAACTTCGGACGGATTAGGAGAGTTAAACATCACAAACCAAACAGCAGTACCTGAAAAAAAGAAAATGTCCTGGTGGTGGTGGCTGTTAATCCTGATAATCATTTGCCTGATTATATATTCATATTTAAGGAAAGCGTCATTAATGGATTGGATTGAAGAAAGAAGACAGTAATTTGTTCCAAAGTTAACATCTGGTAAAAATTTATAGTAATAATGTAATGTTGATGAGGGTATTGTTATTACATGTCAATTCTGGCTGTTATAGGTGCATTGAAAATTATTCAATGCATCTATATCTTTGCCTCTTCCAGTACATAACTGGCACGAAATATCTGCACAACCTTATTTCACATCTTCAATTCCAATAAGCACCACACCGGTCCTGTTGAGCACTTTTATGGCGTTGCTGATATCATTCACCCTGATTATCAATAGTGCATTCTCGGTTGCAGTGGCAAAGGCATAAGCATAATCCACATTAATATTATTGGCACCAAGTACGGTTGCAATATCATGCAGGCCGCCAGGGGAATCGCTCATCTCCACGCCAAGCACATCGGTCTCAGAAACCGTGAACCCGGCATCATGCAGCACACTGTGTGCCTTATCCGGCTTGTCCACCACCATGCGCAGCACTCCGAAATCACCTGCTTCTGCAATGGTAAAGGCCCGGATATTGATGCCTGCGGATTTAAGCTGGCCAGTGATCTCCTCCAGCCTGCCTGGTTTATTCTCTGCAAATATGGATATCTGTTTAATTAATTTATCTTCCATTTAATACACCCCCAATTACATGTTCCTCTTGTCAATAACTCTCTGTGCCTTACCCATGGACCGCGGGATGGTTCCCGGTTCCACAAGTTCAACTTTTCCTGTGATGTTCAGTACAGTGTGAAGTGCCTTACCGACCTTTTTCTCAAGTTTCATCAGGTCAGATATCTTATCGCTGAACACATTCTCGGTCACTTCAACCTGGACCGTAAGCCTATCAAGTTCACCCTCACGCTCAACTATAAGCTGGTAGTGTTCAGCAACTTCTGGTATGCCCATCAGGACAGCTTCTACCTGTCCCGGGAACACATTGATACCTCTCACGATTATCATATCATCAGTCCGGCCCAGGATACGCATGATGCGCGGATGTGTCCTGCCGCATTTACAGGGCTCACTTTTTATCACCGTCAAATCGCCAATACGGTATCGTATCAACGGCAGTGCCTCCTTGACCAGCGTGGTCACGACCAACTCCCCTCTCTCACCGTCAGGTAACGGCTCACCGGTCATCGGGTCAATAACCTCTATCAGGAACTGGTCTGCCCAGATATGTATACCGTCCTGGTACGTACATTCTGTGAACAGGGGACCGCTTATCTCAGAAGTCCCGAAAATATCGTACGCCTTGATGCCAGTCTGCTCTTCTATCCTTCGCCGCATCTCCTCAGACCAGGGTTCGGCACCGAAGATGCCGCATTTCAATTTTGTGTCATTTGCTATACTGATACCCATTTTCTTGGTGACCTCGTTGATGTGAAGGAAATATGACGGTGTGCAAGCGATAGCAGTGGAACCTAAATCCTGCATCAGTTCTATCTGCCGTTCAGTATTTCCGGAACTGGTAGGTATGGCACTTGCCCCTACCATTTCCGTACCATAATGCAATCCCAGCCCGCCCGTGAACAGGCCATACCCGTAACCTACCTGGATCACATCCTCCCGGCCCACACCGATAGATGTCAGACCCCGGGCAAGGGAGGTACTCCATTCTTTCACATCATTTTCAGTATATCCCACAACCGTGGGTTTGCCAGTGGTGCCGCTGGATGCATGGTAGCGGACCACCTGTTTTTGGGGTACACAGAACATGCCAGTAGGATATGTGTCCCGCAGGTCCTGTTTTACAGTGAAAGGAAGTTTCTTGACATCCGCGAGTGACTGGATGTCATCAGGCGAAATCCCAGCTTCATCAAATTGTTTCCTGTAAAAAGGAGAATGGTCATACACATATCGGACCAGTTGCTTCAGTTTATCTTCCTGGACTTTTTTCAGTTCTTCAACCGGCATTCTCTCAATAAGTGGGTCCCAATATTCAGGCATGGTAATCCCTGAATACTCTGTACTAAAAAGATATAAAATGTTTGGTTTAAAGTGCCCGTAGATAATCAAGACTCTGCTGGCCGAACTCGAATGTGCGGGATTCCAGCACGTACCTGACATCAAGTTTTGCAAGTTTTCCAATTACAGTGGCCCAGTCAACGGAACCTTCACCCAAAGGCAGGTGTTCGTCCCTGCGTCCATTGTTATCATGAAGATGCACGTGCACTATTTTTCCGGGACACTTTTCAAGGAATGAAGATACGGCTTTATTGGTGTTGGCATGCCCCACATCAAAGGTCATTCCAAGGTTATCCCGGTCAACCGATTCTATCATACCCAGCATTTCCTCGGCATGCTTGCCGAAGATGAATTCCATGTTGACCATATTCTCCACCCCGATGGTAATGTCAAACCGGGCCGCATAGTCGCACAATTGCTGAAGCCCCTGGATGTTACGCTGCCATGCAAGGTCAGGCAACTGCATACCCAGCGGGGAAAGATGGCCTGGATGTACCACAGCCAACTTTGAGTAGGGTGACATAAGCTGTATCCATTGCGTCATCTGGTGAAGAGTCTCGTTCCAGATAGGTTCATTGAGACTGGCAAGGTTCAGGTCAGAGAAAGGGAGATGAACGGTAAGGTTCAGGTCAGTGGTCTCAAGGACCGATGCTATCTCTTTAATGTTCAATTCATCCGGTCCCTGGCGCCTGTCACAAACCAACTCCCAGCCAGTAAATCCCATGTCAACTAGTGTATTAGCAAATTTAGACATGTTACTGGTCGGGGGCGGGTATGAAAAACTGATTTTGCTGGGGTCTAGTCCGGAACTCATAACATCACA
>JAUWTY010000167.1 GCA_030614485.1 Methanosarcinales archaeon
GTGGGTTATGGAGATGTGGTGATGACCTCACCGGTTGGATTGGTATTCAGTATGGTAGTGTCACTATCGGGAGTGATAATCTTATTTGCACTTCTCTTCCCCTTCGTGGTAATGCCGTTAGTCGAAAAACAATTGAAAGGAGAGCTACCCACCAGGGCCCCAACAAAACTTGAGAACCATGTAATTATTTGCGGCTACAACAAAATGGTTGAATCACTTGTCAACGAACTGGAAGACCACAATTTGTCATTCATTGTAGTAGACGACGATGAAAAACAGGTACGTTCTCTTTTAAATGATGGTATAAAATGTATTTTTGGAGACCCAGGTGAAGATGAAGTACTGGAACTAGCAGGAGTGTGCAGGGCCAGGTTGCTCATTGCCAACCAGAGTGATGAAAAGAATGCCAGTATCATACTAACTGCAAAGGAATTCTGTAACATGGTAGAGGTTCTGGCAATTGTGAATGATAAAAACAATTCAGATTATTTGAGATATGCAGGCGCCGACAGAGTAGTATCGCCGAAATCCCTACTCGGTTCCTTTATTGGACGCAAAGCCATAGAACCCCTGACAGACAGGATAATCAACAGTACCGCTTTCATGGAAGACCTTGCGATTGCCGAGTTTCCCATATACCCGGGCAGCAGTCTACTGAAGAAGAGCCTTAAAGAATCAAAAATACGGGAATTGACAGGTGCCAATATCGTAGGGTTATGGAAGGGCGGTGTTTTGTCACTGAATCCCAGGTCTTATGATATAATAAAGAGGAATTCCATATTGCTTGTAGTAGGCACCAAGGAACAGTTGAGGAAATTCAAACGACTCACACATTAACAAAAAACATGATAACAATGCATGAAACACTGGATTTGATGGAAAACCACACAATTGTGCTGGGATACGGTGATGTAGGCCACAGGGTAGTTAAACGCCTGTTGAATGCCGGTGTGCCTATAGTGGTTGTGGACTCTAATAAAGAAGTGTTCGAGGATGTGGATTTTACCTATTTTATTGGGGATGGCGCATCTGAATCTACCCTTAAAAAAGTTGGTGTGGAGCGGGCATCCACTATAATTATGACTGTGGAGTCTGATTCCGATATTATTTTTTCCATTCTGGTGACGCGCAAGCAGAACCCTTATAGTGTTATCCTGGCCCGGGCAAATGATGTTCATTCCATTGACAAGATGTACAAAGCAGGTGCCGACTATGTTGCTTCGCTTTCCATAATTGCCGGGCAGATGCTTGGACGCATTGCGGTACTGCCTCATGACCACCCTATAAAGGAAGAGACGATAATGATGTATGAAGGCATAGAGATCGAGAAGTATACTGTCAGTTCATCCTCTCCATTGTTGGGTAAGACCATGGTCGAACTTGACCTGTACAATACCATAGGCTGCACTGTGATCGGGATACATATCGGGGATGAGACCCGCTCAGAGATTAAACCCACTACCGCAATCCTGTTAGGTATGACCATTGCAGTGCTGGGTAGTGAAGAACAAATAGAGAGTTTTCGTGAAAAATATGTCAAATAGCATTTCACTCATTATCAGGTGGTAATCCTTGGTAGCAAAACATTATCGGGTGGTCACATATTCCAGGAATGTATTTATTCCTGTTACCAACATGTGCCGGAACCATTGTGGCTATTGCGGATTCAGGCGCAGCCCTGACGACCCGCAGGCTTATATTATCCATCCGGACAGGGTAAATGAAATTCTCCAAAGAGGTGCAAGGAGCGGCTGTACCGAAGCACTGTTCACCTTTGGAGAGCGGCCTGATGAATATGCAAAATATTCAAAGCGGCTCAAAGCTATCGGGTATGACCACACCCTGGATTACCTGCTTGACCTGTGCCGTATGGCTATTAAGACAGGACTGCTGCCCCACTGCAACCCGGGGGTGTTGTCGTATGAAGAACTTATCTTGCTCAAACCATTAAATGCCAGTATGGGGTTGATGCTTGAGACTACTGCCCATTTGCAGGCACATGACGACAGTCCGGGCAAAGTACCGCAAAAGAGGATAGAGAGTATTGCAAATGCAGGAAAATTAAAGATACCTTTTACCACAGGACTGCTGGTGGGTATTGGCGAGACCAGGGGTGACCGGGTAGAATCACTCGAAATTATTGCAGACTTGCACCGGCAGTACGGGCATATCCAGGAAGTCATAATTCAGAATTTCACGCCAAAACCAGGCACATCCATGGCCGGACATGAGCCCCCGTCCTTTGAAGAGATGCTCTGGACAGTCGAACAGGCAAGGGAGATTTTGCCTGACGATGTGGCTGTACAGGTACCGCCCAATCTCATCTCGCCAGGTGTGCTTATCCAACACGGTGCCTCTGACCTGGGTGGTATATCCCCCGAGACCATTGACCACATAAACCCTGAACATGAATGGCCTGATGTGGAGGAACTGGAGCAAAAGGTCGGGCGTGATACAGTGCTTCGTGAGAGACTCCCCATCTATCCCCAATATATCCTGGATGGATGGGTCAGTGCGGAATTGCGCCCGATTATCAATGAACTGACAGATGATGAAGGATACCGGATAAACATTTAAGATACTGGACTTACGGTGTAATCTAACGGAAATTATAGTAATCATTAATACTATAAATGACACACTTCACCCTCTATCAAATATTTAAAAACAATCGGAGAATCTGCCATTAGCATTGAAATCTCACTTGTATTACCGGCCTATAACGAAGAAAAACGCTTACGTGACACTGTAGTTACTACGGCACAGACCCTGTCACAGATAACAAATTCTTTCGAGATCATAATCGCAGAGGACGGCAGTACTGATGGTACTGACCGCCTTGCATCCCAACTCGTATCTGAACTGGATTATGTAGTGCATCTTCACAATGACGAAAGACAGGGCCGGGGCCGGGCACTGAACCGCGCCTTCAAGGCCGCACAGGGTGAGGTGCTCTGCTATATTGATGTGGACCTTGCCACCGATATGGCACACCTTGAGGA
>JAUWTY010000045.1 GCA_030614485.1 Methanosarcinales archaeon
CAGATACAGATGCGACTACAAATCTGTGTAAATCAGTGAAATCTGTGTCTTTTTATATTTCCAGACACGGATTGACACCGATTAACACAAATTTTACCTAAAGTCGGTGTCAACAAAATAACTGGTTTTTGGAACAGTGCCATTACAGATTATTATACCAAATATCAAGTCAAAATGTAGATGCAAAATATCACTGCTCGCTATAAAAGGAAGTGTGCTGTTGCCTGACGCACTAACTCCAGAGCTTCACCCACTGGTCAATTCCGTTGTCTACTCCAGTAACCCTCTGTGCCAGGCAATATCGCGAATATTCCGCGTTGGGGTTGTCTTGTCGATCATAGATAGACTCTGTCAATAACTCACGCAAGGACCTATACAACACGATTACCTGATAATTGGATTTAAAGTATAAAAATATTGGCAGTATGAATATAATTAAATCATGACCTGACCGACGGCCTAAATGATGTTCAGGTATATCAGAAGCCCGATCAATAACAGCACTGCCCCGGTCACCAACCGAATCTCGATACGTCTCCTCTCCCTCAACTCATCAACCAGTTCAGGACTTAGCCCGAACGCCAGCAATATACCCAGTGCCAGCACCGGCAGTACCACACCCAGGTTATACACTGCCAGATACGCCGCGCCCCCGGCAATTTCCCCCCTGCTTATCAACATATCCAGTATGGCAAAATATACCGCTCCAATACAGGGTGCTTTTATCATTGAGAATAGCCCACCTGCGAAGATAGATATTAACAACGTATTCTTACCGCTAATCCCCCTGGCTAAATTTGTAAATGAGCGGGGCGTCTTTAATGATGACCTATCGTGTACTCTCATGTAATATGCATCATAAAAATGCCACAACCCCAATAGTCCAATAATTATTAACAAAAACAGCGTGATGCTTTCCTGTATCTCAGGATGCTGTTTCACAATGCTAAGCAGCCCCATACCCACTACCATGTAAACCGCAAATATCCCTACACAAAACCCCACAACTATCGTCACCAGGTCACGGCGATTTCCCTTTGAAGATAAAGTGATAGATGCCATAAAGGCCATCACTGCAAGCAAGCACGGATTAAAGCCCGCAAGCAGGCCCGCAACTAACACCACCATCATGGACAATTCTGGCAGCGAATCATATCCGTCAACGAGCTGTAATGAGACATTATCGGTCAAAGGGGGAGCATTCTCAATACCGTCCACCAACAATGCTTCCAGCAGGCTCGCATTGCCATCGTAATCAAAGTACGTGATGAGCGTCTGGCGGTTGATAACAATGGCCGGCACAGTGTACACCCCGTACACCTTCATGCGATCATAGCCTGCAACACCGTCATATTCTGTTAAAATCCCATATTCGTACACGGTCACGTTAGCGTATTGACCGGCAACGTCGTTCAGAACCGGAAAAGTCCGGGCACATTTGGAGCAACCATCCTCATAGAAATACTCGATCTCGATTATATCGGGCTGCCCGGTTGAAGGAGCTATGAATAAAATTAGGAACAATACTGTAACGATAATAGCCAGGCTGCTAATGGCATATTGTGGATGCACAGGTTTGTTTGTCATACTGGCTCTCTATTACCCGACCGGTTGTCAGGTTCATTAATTCACCTGTTTCAGTAGAAACATACCCTTCAACCACAAACAGGTCCTTTACAGTACCGCAAGAACAGGTCCGCTCCAACATCTCTACCTTCCAGTAAGGCTTATCTTCCTGTATTATGCTGCTGTTCAGAGCATGGAATGAGTCATATACCAATGTAGTTTTCACCACCCTCCATTCAGGTACTTTGAAATTTTCAGATAAATATTCTTGTGCAACAGGATCCTGTGCGACAATTCCCTCAGCCTGTTGGGCATCCACCTTCAAGTTTAACCCATCATCTGCATCCGGTTGCCCGGAGAACATCACAAAAACCGTTGCTGTAACAATGATACAAACCAGTAAAAGTATGGCCGGTATAGATAATGCCCCTGATTCTTCTTTATGGTTCATAGCTCAAAATCCTTGTAATATTTATTAAACCTTTGCTGCACCTGTTCCCAGGTGGGAAGGTTTGTCTGGCATCCCACTTTTTCAACCACAAAGGATGCAGTCGTAGACCCTACCCGGCCGCATACTTCCAGCGGATACCCCCTGGTATATGCCAGCAAAAAACCTGCACGGTGAGCATCGCCGGCACCTGTTGGGTCTGATGCCTCAACCTGAATGGCCGGAATGAATATCCGCTCCCCATCCCTGTATATTTCACTGCCATCCTTATCCAGTGTGACCACCACTACCCCTATTTCCTCTTCCAGTTCCTCCCGGCTGCAGCCTGTCATCAGGACCAGCCGCTCAATCTCATGACGGTTGGTGAACAGAATATCAGTATGTGACAGTATGGTCTCAAGACATTCTTTTGAATATATCACCAGGTCCTGCCCGGGGTCAAATGAAACAAAATCCGCACACTTTGCTGCCCGGCTGTTAAACACAGGGTCAGCCGTGGCCAGGTGGACAAAATCAAGTTGTGGGGGTTCCAGTTCAGGGAAATGCTTTGACGCGCCCCAGTAAAAGTAGGTTATCTGGTTATGGTCCCCATCAGTATATATAAAAGCAGATGCTGTCTTTTCACCCTCCATTTTGTACATCAGGCCAGTATCCACGCCCAGGCTTTCCAGATGCTGGCTGTACTCAGAACCCTTGAAATCGCCACCTACAGGGGAAATTAACTGGCTGCTGCCGCCCAGATGGGCTATTCCGGCTGCGATATTTGCAGCACCTCCCCCGTAGTAGATATGGTAATCGTTTATTGGGGCGGAAGAATTTGGTGGCGGGAAATTTGTTACATCAAACAGGTGGTCCAGTGCAGTATGACCCACTATCGAAATTGTTTTGTCCAAGTAAAATACCCCTAAATCAGTATTACTCTTCTACATGTTCCAGTTCAATGACCTCTACCACATTAAGAGGAATATTCTTCAAGGCTTTTCCAATGACCGATTTCGCAATTCTTGCAGCATGCTCTTCATTCTCAGCATCAAACACCTTCATTTCCAGTGCCAAACCCACCAGTGCAGTATTGGCAGCCATGAACACACTGTCAAAAGGTTCATTGCAAGCCGGACATTGTGTGCTCCCCACATCTATCTCCACATATTCCAGATCAGGATTCAATCGTTTTCCTGCTTCAGCTACAGCCACACCCATGGCATCATCAACAGTATTAATATCTTTTACCAACCAGGCCGCTTCAAGAGTTACTCTGTAATTATTCAACATCCAACATCTATCCTCACATTCATTTCATACTTATCAAATTAACAGTTTCCAATCACTTTTTGCCATAAGATCATATGGCAAATAATTTGTCTTCACTTACCGTAAATACTCCCAATCTCACCCCTGCATCCAGCCAGGCATGCCCATAACTGAAGCAGACCAGGGCATTTACCAGATCTTCTTTTTCCACAAAATGTACGCCGTCATTGAAATATGACCGCGCCATATTGAGATAATCATCAGCCACTCCAGCCATATAGGACTTTTCACCAATCGATATCTCAATATCTTCCAAAGCACATTCTAGCATGACCCTATATCGGTTGGTCTTCTCATCAAGACTGGCAGGTTGTGGCTGCATCAGTGCAGCTTTGTCGGGAAATTACGTAAATGTTGTTATAAACCCTGACATTAAAGAGGATATTTCAACCCCTCTCTTCCAGATCCTTGGTAAACCACTCTACCAAACCATCGCCATGGTACAATCCAGCCAGATCGGCTTCAAGGTTTGAAGGTTCCACCTTTACCATCCAACCTTCACCATACGGGTCATCTACCAGCAATTCCAGATTGTCTTCAATCTCAGAGTTGACTTCAATTATTTTGCCTGATGTGAGCATGATCAGCCCGCCTACCCATTTGGCTGACTCCATCGAACCGAAGGCTTCCCCTGCCTCAAACTCATCATCTTCCAGAGGTAGGTCGATAAATTCAATATCACCCACTGCAGTGCCGCCAAATGCATCTATACCCATGGTCACAGTACCGTCGTCCTCTACCCGGGCCCAGGTGTGGTCCTTGGTATAATACAATTCATCAGGCATCTCATATCCTTCAATTTCTACCATTTTAATCCACTCCAAAATTTATTATACTTAATTTAGATTTAAACTGGAATTTCTCGTATTTCAATCTTTGCGATATATTTTATCATATAACTTTTCACGCATATTTGTATATCTGTTTTGCCATTCCCATTTCATCAATCTCAATAGCCTGCATATCTCTCACGTTCTTTTTTAATCAATTCGCCATAGTAACTACAGGCCGCTTCAACATCCATCAGGTCGTTTCGGTCTATCTCTCCCCTGACCTTAACCATCCAAACCTTGTAAGGGTCGTCATTTATCTGGTTGGGATTATCCCACAGCACATCATTTACCTCTTCCACCACGCAATCAAATGGTAGGGATATCTGGCTCACAGCCTTGATGGTTTCATAAGCTATGAGCAGATCATGGGCACGCACAGTCTCTCCCTCATCTGGCAGGTCAATATGGACTATCTCTTTGGACAGGCTCTGGCCCAGCTGGGTTATTCCAATGGTATGGGGTTCGCCTTCCAGCAACCATACATGGTTCTTTATATACAGTCTATCTTCAGGAAACTCAAATTCTTCTACCTGCATTTTGCAATTTCACCTCTTCAATCCTCGCATAATGATAATCTGATTATCACATCATCTCCCACATTAAAAAGTTTCTGGCCGTATTGTTTTGGTATCACTTTGATGGTAGGAACCGAATAGGACAGTGAAAATGCAAGTGCCCGGCAGTCTACATGCCCGCCTGCCACTACTTCGGCCCGTACTTTGCCAGTTGAGACCATATACCGGTTACCCTCCGCCCTCATAAACTCACAAGGCGGGTGCAGTCCGATAAGCCCAAAATAATCAATATCATCCACCTGCGCCATCGGTACCAGACCGTCCAGCAGGCAACCTCCGAGCCTGTAGCCCTTTACCGTCTGCCCATCGTACCCACCCTTGAGCAAGGCAAATCTCTCATCTGAAAATACCACCTTGCACTGGATGGTGGATTCCAGTGAAGTATCGGTACTGGAAAATTCGAAGCATAATTTGAGCGGATTGTGATTACTGGCACGGATATAATCTCCTTGCTGCCTGATCTCCACATGCAGGGGCGGTTCATTCCAAAAATAGAAATAGCCATTATGTACCAGAATGCCCAGCGGGTCACCAGCAGATATGGTATCCCCTACCTTCACAGCTGGTTCCACATGTAATATTTTGACCACGCTATCCCCCTGCTTTATGGCTGTGATATATTCCTTGAAGTCACGGGACTTAAACGGTGTTGGGGTTAGATATTCCCTGATGTCTATCACTGTACCGTCCACTGGCGATGGCGCCGTATCCCCGAACCCCCCACCTGGATAGATATCCACGGCACTTAATGTAGTATGGGCAGCAAACGGACTTTTCATGAACGAGAATTTGCCGTTCACAGGGGCAAAGATTGTAACTCCCCTACACTGTGCCACCGGTTCAAGGGACGGCTGCGCCATCTAAGCGCCTCCGTATGAGCAGCACATCTTATCCACTTCCATGATGTCAAGGCCCATATCCTCTGCCGTGCGGTAACAGTGCCTGCCGGGTACTGCAATCCGGTCCAGCCCGCAGAGCAGGGCACATTCGTCAAGTATTGAACGATATCTGCCGCCCGGGCGTACACAGCTGAGCGACAAGGGTGTGGACGGGAACATCTCCCTGGCAGCAGTCATCACTTCAACAACGTCATTAATGTCAGGTTTTTGGGCAGTTCCATAATCAGTACCATCTGTAGGTATGAACACCACGATGACCACCACTTCAGGGTCGTACTGCCGTACCATCTCAAGTGCCCTGAACTCGCCGTCCAGTTCGCCGCCATGTAGTCCCACTATGATATGGGGTGCCAGTGCTATACCCTCAGCGGCAAGATTGGCAAGGGTGCTGTCGTAATCCTCGGGCGTCCTGTCCAGCCCATACACATCATGAATGGTACCTTCACTACCAATCACATCCACCAGGGCCATGTCAAGCCCATAATCCCTAAGACGGGATGCCTGTTCTCTATCAACCAACCCCGTATGTGCACTTATCTTCAGGCCAAATACCGACTTTAATGACCTGATGGCATCCCCCTGATCATAAGTAGGTACTGACCCGTCGTGCCTGCTACCTCCCGAAAGCAGTATACCGTTTTCGCCCCGCCTGGCAAGGTCACCTGCGATGTGCTGCAGGTCGTTGGATGCAGCATCCACCATATGCTCCAAATAGTGAGTTGAACAGTGCTTGCAGTTGAGGTCGCAGTGTGTGCCTGTGACCGACACTGGTGTGAAGGGGCGGGTGAAGAATTGCACCCTGTTTGAGAAATTATGGAAGCGTACATCAAAAGCGGATTTCATAGCCTCTTTAAGACCAGGGGTTATGTCCTGTATATCCATGATGCGCTGATGTACATTACGTATATCAAAGTCCATGCTCCATAATCACCTCAACCTCAACCTCAATCTTCATCTTCATCTTCATCTCTACCTACATTTCCATCTCATTCTCTATCTGCTGTTTTATCTTGTTTATCTCACCGCTATCAGGCACTGCTGGATAATTGTACACCAGATTGTGAGTCTCAGTGGCATATGGCCGGTTGCATTTGGCACACCCAGTCGTCATAAAAGCCTCGCCCTTTTCTATTACTGCTTCCAGGTCGTGTTCATCCAGTCCGAAATGAGTGAGGTCCCCACCCTCGAACTCCATGTCATCCAGACGCACCAGGCCATGTCGTAACAGGTATGAGGCAATCTGCACCCTGCGGTAATGTCCGATATCGGGCTTTGTGTCCATCACATCCACTGCTCTTGTTCCAGGAAGCCTGGTATATGCAAACAGTGCAGCATTAATACCCATACCATGCAGCCTGCCCACCAGTTCCACCACATCCTTGTCGGTCTCGCCCATGCCCACAATTATGTGAGTGCCCACATGTGGGAATACAGCGACTGCCCGTTTAAGTCCGTCCATATGGCTCTCCCAGGTAAATGGACCTCCTGCCCCCTTACCTTTGATCCTGTGGAACAAATCGGGGGTGGAAGCGTCTAGCGGGATTACCAGTTGGTCCACGCCCAGCCCTGATAATGTTTGATATTTTATATCATCAAGGGGGAATACAGATAGTGAAATTGGAATGCTGCATGTATCCCTGATGCGTCCTATCAGGTACACGGTATCCTCCCACATGCCAGGATACATAGCTGTCTGGATACAGGCCCTGTGGAGGTAACCTTTCTCAAAAGCGATTCCAAGCCGCCTCACCACCTCGTCCAGGTCTGCTGGCATGTACTGGCCCCTGGCGATTTGCTTCAACTCACCCTCCGAATCCTTTGCCTGGGAACAGAACAGGCAATTGGCCCGGCAGCGCTGCTCAGTGTATATTTGCAGGTATGCTGTTGTGGGAGGCGCGTCCATGAGCATCAGTTCCATGCCCAGTACTGCCAGCGTCCCCAACGACGCACGGACCTGTTTCATGTCCTGCCTCCGTACAGAGACTCAGCGTTCCTGATATCGTATAAGGGTGTATCAATCCTGGTGTCATCACTGGGCGGCAGGCCGCAGCAGGTGCCGTAGTAACCAGTTGAATAACCATTGCGTTTTGCATATTCCACAGCATACCTGGTGGGGATAGCAATATTCTCAACTCCGCTCTCGATGGCCAGGTAGTCAATGAGTTCCCGGTCCCGGCCTGATGAGCGGGCGCAGCCCAGAGTAATAGGTGTATCAGAGAACAGTTCCACTGCTGCTGTTATCACCCTGGCAAAGTCCAGGGGGTCAGGTTTAGCGCCCGAGAAGGGCGTACCTTCAATCGGCATCAGGCCGGTTATCACCACAGTGCTCACCGTGCGTCCCATTATCATCTCAAGGGCACGGAGTTCACCTCCTGCCCGGCCTGCATTCAATCCCACACAAACGTGGGGGAATAGCATGATGCCTGCATCCGAGAGGGCATCCAGGCTTGAAATGTAATCCTGCTCTGACAGGTCCAGACCGTACACTTCACGGGCAGCAGCCATATCACCCACCACATCAAAACCCACTCCGTCCAACCCGGAATCCCGCAACAACCCGGCCTCGTCTGGCGTTATAAAACCAGTGTGTGCAATCACACTCAGCCCCGTACGGTCCTTGATAGTGGTAATGGCAGCGGCCATGGATGTGACATGCACTTTGCCGGTTGAATCACAACCACC
>JAUWTY010000026.1 GCA_030614485.1 Methanosarcinales archaeon
ATCTTTTGAACCTGCCCCGTAACCAGTGCCTGATGAATTCATTTGTGGATAAACAGTACAGGTCGTGCCATATTGTTGTGTGAGATACGCCAGGATGGCTGCCCCCGTAGGTGTCAGCAGTTCATGCTCCACAGGCCCGCCACGCCACATCAACTTTGAATTGTTCAGCACGGCAAGAGTTGCAGGAGCAGGAACAGGTAGTGTGCCGTGGGAGGTATTCACATACCCGCCACCCACTGATACAGGCATGCAGAATATCTGTGCCCCGGACATCTCAAGAGCATGAAAGGCTGCCGAAGCGCCAACAACATCAGCAATAGCATCCTGCTGCCCCATTTCATGCATATGTAACTCTTCAAGCGGTATGCCGTGAACAATGGATTCTGCACGCCCCATAAGTTCCAGTATACCAAGTGCATCTTCCATCACGGCCCGGGGCAGTCCTGCCGAAATGATCTGTTCTGTCATCAGGTGATACTTCAACCTGGTACTGGAGTGCTGGGCAACGTCCACGCGGGTCGCCATTATATGGCCCGTTTGAGCATCAGACAGTGTTACTGAAACGTCAGCTGCTGACTCCATTGCTTCAATTACTTTTGATGGTTCCGCCCCCAGGTTCAATAAACTGCCGATAAACATATCACCTGAGGCACCCATGAAAGGGTCGAACATTATTATTTTGGATGAGGGGTTCATATTGCCTTCCACATTGGTTTTTGGATTGGTTTGATTGGAAAAATACTTATATCTATTTAATAACCATATTACAATAAATTAATTATACAATATAGGATGTTACACTTTGGACCATAACCAGCTAAAAGTAGCAAAGGCGTACCCATTAGATTCAGGAAAAGGCATAGCCCGTGTCGATCCTGCTACTGTCCAAAAGCTCCAGATATCTGTGGGTGATGTTGTTTTGCTTGAAGGTAAAAAAACCACTGTAGCCAGGGTCTGGAGGGCAGAGCGGGCGGACTGGGGAAAGCAGATTATCAGGATTGACGGAACCACCCGCCTGAATGCAGGTGTTGGTATGGGGGACCATCTGAACATTGCAAAAACTGAACCCGTTGTTGCTGAAAGAGTAGTACTTGCACCGGCTGAGGGTGAGAAGATCAAACTTGGGGGTGAAGCAGGTAACCTCGTCAAACGGCAGATAATAAAACGTCCAATAGTTAAGGGTGACATCATCCCTATATTAAGCAGTACGACCCACCCTATTTTTAGCCAGACTGGCCCTGGCCAGGCCATGTACCTGATAGCTGTGGAAGTAGAACCGGAAGGCTCAGTGGTCATAAAAGAACAAACTGAGATCGAGATACAGGATAAACCGGCTACAGGCTACGATAATATCGTAGGTACGGGGATATCCTATGAAGACCTTGGTGGACTTAGCGACCAGATACAACGCCTGCGTGAAATGATGGAACTTCCCCTAAAACATCCTGAAGTTTTCGCAAAATTAGGTATAAAACCTCCGCTGGGCGTATTGATGCACGGAGCACCAGGAACTGGCAAGACCATGATCGCAAAGGCAGTGGCCAATGAGAGCGGGGCAAATTTTTATTCCATAGCAGGCCCTGAAATCATCAGTAAACATTACGGTGAGAGTGAACAAAAGATAAGGGAAAAATTCGAAGAAGCAGCAAGCAACGCCCCAAGCATATTATTTTTTGATGAACTGGATGCTATCGCAAGTAAGAGGTCTGAATCTACCGGCGAATTGGAACGCAGGGTAGTTGCCCAGTTGCTGACTATGATGGACGGAGTTGAGGACCGGGGACAGGTGATGGTCATAGGTGCTACCAACAGGGTAAATGCCATAGACCCGGCACTGCGCCGTCCAGGACGCTTTGACAGGGAAATCGAGATTAGTGTGCCAGACCGGGATGACCGGCTGGAAATACTTCAGATACATACCAGAAATATGCCCCTTGATGAGGACGTGAAACTTGAGGAATTGGCCGACTTAACCCACGGGTTTGTGGGGGCAGATCTAGCAGCCCTGTGCAAAGAATCAGGAATGAAGGCCTTGCAGAGGTATATGCCCAAATTCAACCTTGAACTGGAGATTCCACTGGAAGTGCTTAATGAAATTATTATTACAGCAGCAGATTTCGATAATGCCTTAAAGGAAGTCGAACCCTCAGCCATGCGTGAGGTCATGGTTGAAGTGCCCTCAGTACTCTGGAATGAAGTTGGCGGTTTGAAACAGAGCAGACAGGAAATACTGGAAACCATTGAATGGCCGTTGAGCCATCCCGGACGATTTAAAGATATGGGGATCCAGCCTCCAAAAGGAGTTTTGCTCTACGGGCCACCCGGCACAGGTAAGACGCTTATTGCCAAAGCTGTAGCCACAGAAACAAATGCTAATTTCATCAGTATCAGGGGCCCACAACTGCTGTCAAAATGGATGGGAGAAAGTGAGAAAGCTATCCGTGAAGTGTTCAAAAAAGCCAGGCAGGTCGCTCCATGTGTAATATTTTTTGATGAGCTGGATGCTCTTGCACCCACCAGGGGAACGGATGGGAGCAGTCAGGCCATGGAACGAGTAGTTAACCAGTTGTTGATAGAATTGGACGGGCTTGAAGTGTTAAAAGATGTGGTTGTTGTAGCTGCCACCAACAGGCCTGAACTGATAGACCCTGCCCTGATACGGTCAGGCCGGTTTGACAGGGCAGTATTCATAGGACCACCAACCCGGAATGGGCGTGAGGAGGTACTCAAGATACACACCAGACATATACCCATGTCTGAAGATGTTGACCTGGGCGAGATTGCAGATGCAACTGAAGGATATGTGGGTGCAGACCTGGAAGCCATCTGCCGCGAGGCAGTCTTAATGGCCATGCGTAGTGATTTTAATACGAAAAGTGTCCAGATGGAGCATTTCAGGACAGCTCTTAAAAAAGTAAGGCCCGCCATCTCAGAACATATCAAGGAATATTACCAGCAGCTTGAGACACAATTCAAAGGTGGGGTCAAAAAAGAACAGAAGTCTTATATAGGTTATCGGTAAAATTTGGGAGAGATAAACAATGACTAGAATATTTGCCAGGAATCTAAGGGATAAACAGGTAATGAGTTCAGATGGAATTACTCTGGGAGTACTCAACAACTTTGTAATAGATGTTCGTACCGGAACGGTCATAGACCTGGTGATCAAACCTGATATTGCGCTCGATAAAGAGAAATATTGTGTGCAGGACGAGTTCGTACTTGTTCCTTTTGACTCAGTTAGGTCAATCAAGGACTACGTAGTTGTAGACAAGAATCTGTCGAAATCCCAGGGCCGCATGGAAGTGGAAACCAGAGCTGAGGTTGAGAGCGAAGTAAAGCCGCAATAATTAGCTAATCAGCAAATTAGCCTGCTATTATCATTCCACATATTTTATTTATTGTTATTTTTTAGATTTCATAAAGAATTACATTATGTAATTAAGTTAATCTGACCAAAGGGATGATTTACTTGCATATTCCAGTGCTTCTACCACGCCGGCACCGTATCTACCTGATGTAACTATATCGGCTATACTTTTAAGTGCAGGATTAGCATTTCCCACAGCTACACCCAGACCTGCTGCACGCAGCATTTCAATATCATTGGCAGAATCTCCAATAGCCATTATACCCCCTGCATCCAGTCCCATCAATGCTGCCACCTCCAACAATGCCGTACCTTTATTCATATCTATGGATTTTATGTGTACGGCAAAGCCGGTGTCAACCAGTTCCACGTCCATTATCTCTTTGTCTTCCAGGATATGCCTTGCTGCCTCAATGTCAAAATTGCGCCGCAATGCCACATCTGAAAGCCTGTCAGCAGCATCCAGTTCCTCAAGTTCGAAGTGGGCACGCAACATATCGAGAACTTGCACACACCCCGCGCGGTCTCCCTTTATGTAAACCGGACCGTCAAAACCCAAAGATATAACGCCGCCATTCTCTGCTATCATAATATCAGAGGCACCTATGAGTTTTGTGGCACATTTCACAAAACACAACACATTGCCACTGGCCAGTATTACCGGGATATCGAGATCCCTGATAACGGCGGCGGCGGCCAGGTCAAGCTGCCGGCTCTCATCAGTGAGCGTGCCGTCAATATCAATTACTATTGCCTTCACTCTGTCAGTCCTTCCATGGTCACTGAGAACACTGCCTCACCTTCAGGCAAACACGGTGAATCTACCAGTCTTGCGATACGTTTTTCTCCTTTGGACTTACGCAGATACAGCCTGAATGTGGCGGTATGGCCCACGATATGTCCGCCAATAGGTTTGGTGGGGTCACCGAAGAAGGCATCTGGTTTGGACATGACCTGATTGGTTACTACCACCGCAGCATTGTGCAGATCACCGAACCTCAACAATTCATGCATGTGTTTGTTCAGTTTTTGCTGCCGGTCTGCAAGGGTGCCCCGACCCACATACTCGGCCCTGAAATGGGCTGTCAGGGAATCCACAATCAACAGACGTACAGGTTTACCGCTGTCCTTCAACTCCTGTGCCAGCTGGTTCGCCGATTCTGCCAACAGTATCTGGTGGTTGGAGTTATAAGCCCGTGCCACATGGATGTTCTTCAAAAACTCTTCCGGATCATATTCTTCACCGGTACGGCTTGAAGTTCCTGCAACCATCTGGGCAATCCTCTCGGGCCGAAACGTGTTTTCAGTATCGATCATGATCACTGAACCATCCAATCCACCGTGTTCAGCAGCAAGCTGGACATTAACTGCCAGTTGATGGATAATTTGGGTCTTACCGCACCCGAACTCCCCGTAAAATTCAGTGATAGCCTGGGTCTCGATCCCTTTACCCAGCAGTTCATCAAACCCCTCACAACCAGTGGTAAGTTTACCTACCAGTTTGCGGCGTTCAAGTACCATGTCGCCGGTTTCGAACCCACCAACATCTGCCGCACTCCTTGCTGCAATAATTATCTTGGATGCGGTTGACTCTCCCACATCAGCATTGAGGGCAAGATCTGCAGGCGACGCCACTGCTATGGCTTCTATGGTAGTAAATCCAGCGTCTTTCAACTTTTCTGCCGTGGCCGGCCCCACTCCGGGCAGTTCCTCGATCATTGTAATCTTATCATCCATCTCTAATTTCTCCTGGTGCACGGTTATTTTTTATCTTGGTGCACAGTTAACAGCTATGACTATTCCTACCAATATAAACATGGGGTAAGCGGAGTGAAAGTATTCTACAACGACAACAATTCCTCGTATATCCCACCCAGTCTTGATGCTGTCTTTTCAATATCATGTTGTGCTTCGGCAGATTTCCGCCCTTCATTACCCAGCCGGTTCCTCAAATCAGTATCACTGACCAGCTGCTCAATGCCTTCCTCAAACTCCTGCTCGGTAGAACCCATCAGGCAGTTCCGGCCCGGGCTGAGCCATTCCCGAAACACAGGCAAATCTCTAGTGACAATAGGAAGACCACATGCAGCAGCCTCTACTAATGCAAGCCCCTGGGTCTCCTGTTTGGATGGAAAGAAAAATATATCACTGGCAGATAACGCCCCTGGTACGTCCGGTGTATATCCTGTCAACAGGATATTGTCAGGTACGTCATCGGCCCTGACATCCCCCTGCCTTGCAAACATACTGTAAAAGAGGTCAATACCAGGATGCTGTGTATATTCCCCGCCCACCCACATGAATCTTAACTCGGGATGGCGTATTGAAATATTGATGAATTCCTTTATCCCCTTTCGCACCGATAAACCGCCCACGCATGTAACCACTACCTCATCTTCCCCGATACTATACTGTTGCCGAAAAGCTGCTCGGGCTTCATCCGAATATGCATATTTGTTAAGGTTTATCCCGTAGTTCAACTGCGTGATAGCATGGCCAGGTAAGAGTTCCCTGTAATAATCTTCTGCCGATCTGGACGGACAAATGATAAGGTCAGAAGAAGTGGCAATCTTTTTGAACCACTGTCTTAACACATGTTTGGTGCCCCTGCCCACACTGAAAGTATCCTCTGTTGCATTGCCGTGGTAAATGATGGGAAAGTTTTCCCGTTTACCATCATTTATTAATCGGTAGGCCCGGTATAGCGGCATGTGTATATGCATCAGGTCAAAATGTTCCTTGCTATCAAAAACGATGTCAAACCCCTTTTTTTCCAGCCTCTTTGTTATTTCCGGTATATAGGTTCCAAGCCATGACTTGTTATTTGTCAGCCTGCTTACAGTATTTTCGTCAGTAATATAGTTTATAACGGACATTGCAAAACACCTAATTCTATCCAGAGCCAATAACAATATCTCATATTGTAAAACTTAGCCTGCTAATTCCCGGTAAATTCCAGCCAGTGATGCGGATGCCTTGTCAATATCATGATGCTTTCTGGCCGACTGGCATGCTTCTTTACCAATTTTATCTGCCAACCCCGGGTCATCGGCCAATGATTTGATAAGCGCCGAAAACTCATCCACATTCTTTCCCACAAGACAGTCGTGACCGTGGGTCAACCACTCCCTGAACACAGGCAGGTCTCTGGCGACTATTGGACGTGAATTGGCGGCCGCTTCCACCAGGGCAAGCCCCTGGGTCTCGTGTCTGGATGGGAAGAAGAATATGTCGCTTGCTGAGAGGGCTGGCGGTACATCAAGTGTATAATCCATAAATAAGACATTCCCGGGTACCTTTGCAACATCCATGTTGTCTTCCCTGGATATCATACCGTATAAACTGTTCATACCCTTATTTTTATAGAAACTGCCGCCAACCCACATAAAGAGAAAATCAGGAAAACGAGCTGCAACCTCACAAAAATCATCCACACCTTTGCGCTGTAAGACGCCGCCCACGCAGGATACCACGGTGCGGTCTTCTTCAATGCCATATCGCTGCCTGAATGCAAGTCTGTCCTGATGTGAATACGCATACCTATTATGGTCAATGCCGTAATTCAACTGCCTGATATCCGCACCAGGAAGAATGTTGCAATAATATTCTGCTGCCGATACTGACGGGCATAGAATGATATCGGATTTTTGGGCAATACTCCTGAACCACCGCCTGATAAAATACTTGACCTTACTGCCCACAAAAAATGTATCTTCGGTCATGTGACCGTGGAATATACTTGGTTTATGGCTGCCATTATTATTATTATTCATCGACAGTCGGTAGGCCAGGGCCATGGGAATATGGATGTGCATAACATCAAAATCCGAAACCTTGTCAAAGACCACATCTATCCCCTGTTCTTTCACACGCCCCACAACTGAAGGTATATAGGAATCAAGCCATTTGCGCTGTGTGGTCAATCTATTTACCAGGCCATCATCGATAACATAGTTAACAGTAATCATATTCCTAAATATAATACTTAGTCATCATAGAAAAATATATTGATAGTCGTTTATTCTACCAGCTTTGCCACCAGCATGTCCATTTTCAGCCCCATGTCATCTGCTACTGTCTGGCACTTGGTCCGCAGCAGATAAGCAATGGGCCGATAGCCATACTCAGACATGGTCTCATAATTGGCCATACCCTTACTGATAATAAGAGATGCACGCTCAAAGGCATCGACAAGTTCAGCCGGGGCCTCATCCAGGCACACACCGATGGCGTTGGAGCCCGTGGTCAGCACCCTGTCAACCTGTGCCTCAATACCGTGTATCTCCACATCTTCCAGAGTAGCGTCATTCAATATAGGCGCACCCCGCACCACAAGCGTCACCCTGCCGCCCATGCCCCGTACCTGTTCAAGAACAAGGGTATCCAGCAGCACTTCGCCGCTGTTATCTGTAATATATACCACATCATCCAGCAGTGGTATCAACCTGTCAGTATCATCCACATCAAGACCCTGACTGAATAATCGCTTGAACTCAGCTTCAAAATCCTGCTCATTAACATCAAAGCCTTCAACACCGAAATCAAGGGTATTGCCTATGGTAGCGGCCACCACTGCACGGCGGAAACCTTCAGCAGATATGTTATCACCTACCAGTGACCTTGCAAGTGGCATTAATTCCACTGCCAGTTCCCTGCTAAACACCTTCTTTTCCAGATACGGGTCCCGGTCGCCCATTGCCCTGTAAGCGCTGCGATGAACTGCTGTGGATATCCTGGCAGATGGCTCGCCCAGCCTGTATGTCCTGTGCAATGCATCCAGCCCTGCCACAACTGCTGCATTGACAGTCTCGGTATCATCAGTCAACAGCAGTGCCTGGTAATGCACCCTTGAGAGGAGGCAGTGTGCACATCTGGGGTCTATCTTCAATTCTGGTCACCTTTAGCAATATTAATATCTGTGGGGGGACAATACTCAATCGGTGATAAATATGTCGGAGCAAGAACCTAAAGACAGCAGTGAGTGGGAAGCCTTTGCAGATACTAAATATCAAGATATCAAAGAGGCTATCAAGAATATTGAAGATAAAGGTTCCTCCCAGTCAATTGAGCAGAATGTGAGGGATGCTGCAAAGGGTTTTGGTGACATGCTGATGTCGCTGGGTGCCCTTGCCTATGGGGTAAGCAGTGAAGTTGCCCAGAAAGCATCACCTGACAAGGCTGCAGAATTCCAGAAAGATATGAGTGAAAAGGCCGATGCCACGCGGAATGTTATTGCAGATGAACTGGATAAGGTTTCCAGGCACCTGCGGGCAGAACAGGCAGGGGCTGGGGAGAAGGAGAGCGAGCCTAAGCCTTCAGATGAGCCAACTGATACTACTTAAGGGCGAGAGGGCAGTATTTTTCGGTTGACTTTGCTTTGATGTAGTGGATGGTGAGTGTGGGGGCTGACTGAGTTTTGCTATTGAAGGCTTATTCAGCTTTATAATTGCAGGAGGATTTGTGATATGTTATAGTCAACTATAACATATTGTTGATTTTTGTTATAGTTCAATATACTATTCATGCAATTTCCAGTAATGTTTATGCGATATCCCGGTTTCATACCTTTCATACATTTTTTACAGTCCTTTTTATGAGTAGTTCAGCCGCTTCCACACATACTCCGCCCTCATTCATCAGGTCAATTATCAACTGGGGCATCGAAACGATTTTCAGGCCATCCTTTTCAAAGGAATTATAAAAAACATGCTCATCTGAGAGTAATAATTTCAAAATATATACATAAATTGAAAACTTACTTAAATAATTGAAACAAATAAGTAAATGAATTAAATGGATGGATCGGTAAATCAATTTCCTGAACAAGCGGCAAGAGACAATATTGATAAACAGCTCAATGCCGCCGGATGGGCAGTTCAGGATAAAGATAAAATTGACTGGAATGAAAGTATTGGTATAGCCATCCGAGGATATCAAACCGATGTTGGGCCTACTGATTATGTATTATTTGTTGAAAGAAGACCTGTCGGAATAATAGAGGCAAAAAAAGAAGAAGAGGGATACAAACTTATTTCTCATGAACCTCAAGCGAAATTTTATGCAAAAAGTAAGCTTAAATACCTTGACAATGACCCGCTTCCGTTTGTTTATGAAAGTACAGGAACTATAACCCGATTTACTGATTACAGGGATCCAAAACCGCGTTCAAGGACTGTATTTACTTTTCATCGACCTGAAACTTTCAAAGCATGGCTGAAGGAGGGTACTTCATTAAGGACAAGAGTGTTGGATATTCCCGAACTTCCGGAATCTGTTTTAAGAAACTGCCAGATAAATGCAATAAAAAATCTTGAAATATCCTTCAAGGAAAACAAGCCTCGATCTTTGATACAGATGGCTACGGGTTCTGGTAAAACCTACACCGCGATTACATCTATCTACCGTTTACTAAAGTTTGCCGATGCAAAACGGATATTATTCTTGGTTGATACTAAAAACCTCGGAGAA
>JAUWTY010000178.1 GCA_030614485.1 Methanosarcinales archaeon
CTTCTATCTGGGTATCTGGTACGTAGTATTTACTGCGCTTCTCATCGGGCCTGAAACTGAACTTCTCAAAGCCGAACTGGGACAGCAAACCTGCGGCTACGGCCTTACCGTGTTCCACTGTAACTTCAGGGTCCATGATAATGCAGGATGCAGAGAAATATGTCATCAACCGGGTGGCATCTTCCTCCTGTTCCCGCCTGAAACACCTGTCCACGCTGAACAGCCGGATTGGAGGTCGGGCCCGTTCAACCATTGCGCCCAGGGAAATGAACCACCCCGAGGTCATGTGACTTCTCAGGGTCTTGATGGAGCCGATTGGTGCCAGTTCCTTGAATTCAGGAAAAACATGGTCCAGCATCACTGCCACTTTAGAGTCTGGAACATCCAGTCGGTGTGATATCTCGGGCACCAGGTCATCACCTTCGATCTCACCTTTCTTATATGAATGTAATATCTGGCGGATGGTATCTATCCCGGCATCATCCACATCGATAATCTCTTTGACCTGAACTATCCTCTCATCAGAGATGCCAACATTGGGCCGGGGTAAGCCTGCAAGGTAGAAACAGCGGTCCAGCACGGCCAGTGCCTCATATCCGAACTGCTTGTGTATCTCTCTGTCTTCCACTATCAATGGGTTAGCCGCTTCTGTGAATCCCAGGTGGAGATAGGCTTCCCGCAGTTTTTGTATAGTATCATAAATTGGATGGGGTTTCCCATAACCCAGTTTGAACCTGGGATACTGGTCCGGGATTGTGGGTTGTGTTATGTACTCTTTTCCTCGGTTCCAGGCGGCATCAAAATCTTCTTTTGCCGCTTTCTTAATATCTTCAGGGTCGAATTTCATGTCAGCCGTCCTGTTAAAACGTGATTATATACGACAATGTTGGTATATAAATTACACTAAAGTCTTTTGCGCATCAGGTATTCGGTATCCAAAATACCGACCGTACACAAATTCTATTCCAGCTTTTTTTCCAGTTCAGACATACGTTCTTTAAGCTTTGCCTGTCCCATTGCATTGGTCAGTTCGCCACGCGTACGTTCGACAAGACTGCGGGCCACATCACTTTTATGCCTCAATCCTTTGAGCAATGCGTCAGGAAAATCAAATAATAATATGTTGGTATATATGTCATCCATTATATCCAAATATTTTTCACCTTCTGCGGTTTTGTCAAGCCTGATAAGGTCAAGGATTACTCGTCGTAGCTCTCCTACTACATCCCCCAACCCCATCAGGTATGCAGAGTCTTCAACGTCTATTTCTGTATTGTCGGGTATCTTGTTTTCTTTTATAATGCTGTAGAGTATGGTGGCTTCGGCATATTCCTGCTGGGCGTGCTCTACAAACCCGGTAAAGTACAGTTCAGGATGGTCTGCAAGTATGGATTTTATTTCAGTATTTAATGCCCCGGCTTCAACAATAATCTCTTTAGCCTGGTCGAATTGTTTTCTGTGGATGGACTTTATGGCCTTGCTGCTGAGCCTGACAATGTTGCGAGAAAGTTTTAACGCATGTTCCCTCGCAACATCTTTGGCCTCAAAATTCTTGAAAAGTCGCGCTGAGATTTTAGAAAGCATATCAGGTCATTACCAATGTTTAAGATTATTTCATTCTCCTTTATCGAGGTTGCCCAGGAAAACATACCACTGGTAAACTGCCAGGATAAATGTAATGAGAAAAATTATCTGGGTGATTTCATTTAAGTAATATGTGTTTATTTCCATCAGTTTTTCAAGTAAGTTAGTCACTGAATGAAGGGCAAAGGATGCTCCTGCAATGGCTATGAACATCCACGTTTTTTCAAGAAGTTCCTCTTTTAAAAAAATCCTGGCCTTGAGGACGGCCTTATCCACGCCTCTGAGCATAATCAGCATTTGTCCAATCATAAAAATGAGGATAAATGCTGCTCCCACATTATAAATTTCCATGAAAGTGTATATCAGTTCTATCATTGTAATACTTCCTCACCTTTCCATAATCGTTTGTAGACAGATTAGTTTATTGATTTATAGAATTTTCGCATCAAATAAATAATTATGCTTTGATTATAATGAATAATTAATTAACTAATCATATAATAAATACACCACCAATCCATGAAACGCGCAGGAGTCTATAATGATAGTCTATAATGAAAAATATTCGGGAATCAGGCAGTTGAACAAGTTAATCTGGAATATATAGGCAGGGATTACAGTGCACAATATCAATGAGCAGTTCAGGGACTGGGTAATAGCCAAACGGCGCGAGTTCCACAGGATACCTGAGATAAGTTTTGCAGAGTTCAGGACCCAGGAAAAGGTTATAGAGATATTGAAAGACCTGGGGCTTAAAGGAAGACCAATTGCAAACACCGGGGTTATAGCCACTATTCAGGGGAACGGTCTGGGTAGTACCATTGCACTCCGTTCCGATATGGATGGACTTGAGGTTACTGAAGAGGTATCAACAATGAACAGGGAATATATTTCACAGCACCCTGGTTTTATGCATGCATGCGGGCACGACGCCCATTTGGCCATAGTACTTGGTGCGGCCCGGCTGCTTATTCAGCAGCGAGATAACTTTAGAGGTTCTGTCAGATTAATTTTCCAGCCCGGTGAGGAGCAGCCGCCCGGGGGTGCGATAGAAGTGATAAAAGAAGGCGGG
>JAUWTY010000143.1 GCA_030614485.1 Methanosarcinales archaeon
CAACCACATTTCTTGGTAGCAGCATCCATCTTGAACCGGGTATATCAGCATTTGAATCATTCATTTAAAACATATTCTATAATATCGTACGAGGTTATAAACTATGGGGATTTTAGAAGGCATACAGGGCTTCATTTACAAATATTACATTGATCCTATAATTTATGACACAGGTTATAACCCGGTAAATACGGTAACCTGGGCTATTATTCTGGGATTGTGCCTGTTCGGTGTATTAAAACTACTTGACAAACTTAACGTGAAGGCGGATTGGGATTTTGTCAAGACCATTATCCCCTACATAATTGCCGGCTCCACACTCAGGGTCTTTGAAGATGCTGAACTGTTCAGCCCCCCTTTGCAGTACCTGTTCATAACCCCGCCCATATACATTCTGATGTTCCTGATAACTGTTTTACTGCTTATCCTGTCAATCGTGCTGCAGAAGGCTGGCTACGTGGATGACTGGAAAAAAGCATTCGGCGCTGCAGGGATTGTGTGGGTTTTTGTTAATCTGGCTATACTATTATCCAATGAAAGTATCACCAACATAAAGGCATTGGTCATAATACCAATATCGGGAATAGCACTGGTAGCAATGGTATATTTGGTGGCCAGGCGCACAGGGTTTAGTATTTTCACCACGCGTGTCAATATCACCATACTCTTAGCACACATGCTGGATGCCTCGTCAACGTTTTTTGGTGTGGACTTTCTGGGATATTATGAGAAACACGTTGTACCTTCCTTCCTTATCGACCTGACAGGTACGGCCAGTATCATGTTCCCTTTAAAACTCATAATATTCATTCCAGTCATATACATTCTCGATACCCAATTCGATGACGATGACGAATCCAGGCGGCTTAGAGAACTGGTGAAACTGACCATAATTGTACTTGGCCTGGCACCGGCAACCAGGAACACTGTAAGGATGGTGCTGGGAATATGACGGATACTGATGAAACTTTTTGGAATGACCCTGAATGTCGTACCACAACAGAAGTGCGCACTTACTTCACCATACTGCGCCCATATCTAATAATTATTACAAGCCTGTTCGCGGTTTCTGTATTAGCAGGATACCTGGCAGGACACTTCAACCCGGAAATCGCCGAACAGATGATGGGGCAGTTCGAAGAATCCTACGGTTGGATAGCAGACGAATCTCCCCTGGTCATTATGCTGTTCATCTTCGCAAATAACACGCTCAATAGTTTTATTGCCATGTTACTTGGAGTGGTTTTCGGGCTTTGGCCAATACTGTTCATTCTTATTAACGGCTTTTTTATTGGTGTAGTGGTGTTCGATGCTACCAGGGAAATCAGCATTTTCATAATACTGGCCGCACTCATCCCACACGGAATAATTGAATTACCTATGATATTTATTAGTGCAGCCATAGGATTGAGACTTGGCTATCTTACATTTCTGAAAATATCCAAAAAAATGGAAATAAGCATTCAGCAGGAATTGTTTCAGGCGGTCAGGTTCTTTATAAAATTGATTATCCCACTACTGTTTATCGCAGCCCTTATTGAAACATTTGTAACAACTGCGATTATCTTTATATTGATGTCTTAATATCACCCTTTATAGAACGGCTCGCGCAGGTTCACTGCTTTATAGAACAATGTTTCAAGTTCATGGATACCTGCATTTCCAGTGTCCACAAGGTTGTCGTTCACCAGCAGGCAGGGTTTCAGCTTACCATCAGCAGTCACCCTGAGACGGCTGCAATTAGCACAGAACTTAGAATTGTCAATGGGTCTTACCACTTCTACTTCAGCTCCGTCCACCACATATTTCTTCCTGCGGTGCATCTTGCGCTCAACCACCTCTGAAGCCCTTGAACCAAGGTCCATCTCAATAGCATTCATGTCAACACTGCCACCGTAATTGCCAAAGTCCATGGGTTCTATTATCTGTAATATCACATCCCCGTCAAACATTCTTACAAAAGATATCATATCGTCCAGTTCATTTTCGTTGATACCTTTGAGCATTACCATGTTCAATTTGACAGGAGTCAGGCCAGCGTTTACTGCCGACTGTATTCCATCCAGCACCATAGGGTGTATATCTTCATTACACCGGCATATGCTGGCATAAGTTTGAGGTTGCAGAGTATCCAGGCTAACATTTACCCTGTCCAGCCCGGCAGATTTGAGTGAAACAGCCCTTTTAGAGAGCATTACTCCGTTGGTAGTGACAGAGACGTCTCGGAATTTAGGAATAGCTACCAGTACATCCTCGAAATCCTGGCGCATCAGGGGTTCGCCTCCTGAGAATTTCACCTTTCTCACCCCCAGTTTAGATGCTGTTTTAATAATATTGACAATATGTCCTGGACTCATTTGTGACTCATGCCCACTTTGCCCCTCGTTATGGCAATAAAAACAATTGAGATTACACTGACCGGTAATGGATATACGCAGGCTGGTTATCCTGCGCCCAAAAGTATCGATGAGTCCATCTTGTTCCATATAGATATGTATATTGCAAACGGTTAAGTTAAAGATATTGATTAACTAGTTTTGATTACATAATGCATTTATTATTACTGTCTCGTCCCTGGCTTACTGGCGTATGATCACTGAGCTGCCACATTGGATGAAAACAGATGTAACATCAACAAATGGTGTGGGGAAAAATGACCTTAATTCTACACAATCACTTGCCACCATAACTGCCAGGTCATCAAGCCTTGTTGGATGACCTCTATAAACACCATCGCTCATCTTTCAAGGTTCTCCTCAATACACTATATGGATTTCACACAAGTCGAACCAGATTCTCTCGTCCTTTCTTGAGCCGCTGTATCAACCCATCCTCTGCCATCTTATTCAGGAGGGAACTGGTTTTTGATTTAGAAAAACCACTATTTTTAACAATACCTGACTGCATCATGGCACCACCACTTTCCTTAAGCATGGATACAATCATATCCTCGTCTGATTCAAGAATTGAATCTGCACTGACATATGGTTGTAATGGTTCAGTAGATTCCAAATCTTCAGGTTCCACCTCAACTACTTTTCGAGGTTTTACTGGTGTATTGCTGTTGTCCGTATTCCTTTTTTTCAGATAAATGAATGCTCCTGCGCCCAGTAACAGTATTAAAATCCCTAATGTCATCAGCCAGGAAGTCTCCTTTTCAAAAGTAATCCCGGGCTCACCAGAATTAAATGTCCTGGGCCCGTTCCATATCAGTTCATCCTTACGCTGGACATCCGGTTCAGGAGTTGCACCTGAAACTTTATACCCTGCAGGTACTTTCACGATAAAAGTATCACCATTTGAAATATACTGTCCGCCAAAGAACACATCACCCATCATAATTGAAGAACCGGAAACCTCAGCCAGATGGGTCCATTTGAACGAGTAACGCACAATACCGTAATTGCCGATAGCTGTTTTCTGTTCACTTATCGAAACATCAAAATCACTTGCAGTCATTGGCCTGGATGTGGCAATCCCTGCCCTTGAAACAATACTGTGCATATTTGCTTCAAATTCGGTCATATGGGTACTGTTGCCCTCCACTACCAGTTTGAAATTATTGAACTCGTCCATCCTTGACTGTGAATCCAGCAGCGTCCGGTATTCAATAACATACCAATCCTCACCATCCTCATGTACGTCAAAGGTATATGAGATTTCAGCCGTAGAAGCAGGGAGAAATAACAGCAGTACTAAAAAAACAAATGAAAATATCCACATAGGCGTTTTTCCT
>JAUWTY010000077.1 GCA_030614485.1 Methanosarcinales archaeon
GGCGCAACGTTTGACTTAAAGCAATATTTGAGGTTTTTGGAGGGGGGTGCGGGGGATAAGATGCACCCAAAACACTCACAAACCTTTGTGATGGGATATGGTCCTGGGCACAATAATATGAAAAATTGTTGTTCAACTTAAAGGTTTTGAATTTGATTTGTTGACATTTTGTTATGGTGCAATTGAAATCAAGGGCCATAATTCATACCAAAGATTATTTTAAAGCCGATTTTTGAGGGTTTAATGTGGATGTGAAGCCGGGTGTGCGATGGATGCCCAGGGCGTGAAACATTTATTTTAAACTTGAAAATCTGGCACCACCAAAAACCTTAAATTTACAAATGCTTTTATATCGTTAATGGCAAATTGTAATTGTGGGGAAATTGACCGAAAATATAGGGCAAAAAAACCACATAAGGGTTTGATTGTTGCGAAATAAAACTAAAAGTTGTATGGGTGAGTAAATATGAGCTATGTATGCATCTTCCTTGTAGGCAATCGATGTACTGCAAGTGCGGCCCATTATTTCCCTGATGCCAAGCATATGGAGAAATATTGCCATAGTCTTAATGCCCAAAATTGCCCTATCATGATAACAAATATAACCCAACCAGGTCTATTTTCAGAAGGATGGTAGGCTGTTAACGGTTCAGTCGATATCTTCCAGTTTTAATTTAAGTTCCCTGATATGGTCCCTCATAGAAGCAGCATCTTCAAACTCAAGCTTTTTGGCTGCCTTTTGCATACTGGCTTCCAGGTCGATCATTAAATCCAGTATCTCCTCTTGAGACATATCATCAAAGATCTCTGTACTAATTTCATCGAATTTTGGTACAATATCTCCCCTGATGGACTTGGTTATGGATTTCGGCGTGATGTTGTGCTGTCGGTTATATTCCTGCTGGATGAGACGCCGCCGATTTGTTTCATCCACTGCCCTTTTGATTGAACCGGTTATCTTGTCAGCATACATCACCACCCTGCCATCCACATTACGGCTGGCACGGCCGATGGTCTGGATGAGCGAGCGCTCAGACCTCAGGAACCCTTCCTTATCTGCGTCAAGAATGGCGACAAGTGACACCTCAGGAAGGTCAAGACCTTCCCTTAACAGATTTATGCCCACCAGTACATCGAACACGCCCAGGCGCAAGTCCCGTATTATTTCCACCCGTTCAAGGGTCTGGATATCTGAGTGCATATACCTGGCCTTGATATCGAGTTCAGCCAGGTATTCGGTCAGGTCTTCAGCCATTCGCTTGGTCAGCGTAGTGACCAGAACACGTCCGCCTGCATCCACCTCGCGCCTGACCTCTCCTATCAGGTCGTCCACCTGTCCTTTTACAGGCCGTATCGCAACTTCAGGGTCCACCAGCCCGGTGGGCCTGATTATCTGTTCTACCACTTTGGTGCTTTTTTCTATTTCAAAATCACCGGGCGTGGCCGAGACATATATTGTCTGCCCTGCACGTTTGAGAAACTCATCAATCCTCAACGGCCTGTTGTCATAGGCACTGGGTAGCCTGAAACCGTTGGACACAAGTGAATCCTTACGGGCGCGGTCTCCATTGTGCATTCCCTGGATCTGTGGAAGGGTAACATGGCTTTCGTCAAGGATGACCAGATAGTCATCGGGAAAGAAATCAAGTAGTGTATATGGTGGCTCTCCGGGCGAGCGACCTTCCATATGCGCGCTGTAATTCTCGATACCAGAACAGTACCCAATTTCGCGCATCATTTCGATATCGAACCGTGTTCTCTGTTCCAACCGCTGTGTTTCCAAAAGTTTCCCCTGGGAACGGAACCGCTCAACTTCCACTTCCAGTTCTGCTTCTATTGAGACAATGGCTTTTTCGATGGTCTCGGCAGGCATAACATAGTGCCGGGCAGGGTATATTGCAGCGCGCTGGAGGTCGTGCAGGGTATGACCTGTCAACGGGTCGAACTCGGTTATACGTTCTACTTCGTCGCCGAACAATTCTATGCGCAATCCCTGGTTTGCCATGGCGGGAAAGACCTCAACCGTATCGCCCCGCACCCTGAAATTGCCCTGTATAAAATTCAGGTCATTGCGTTCGTACTGGATATCTACCAGTGCGGCCTGGATATTTTTTCGTTCGATGTGCTGGCCCACATCGAGTACCAGGGTCATGCTACGCCATTCTTCCGGACTTCCCAGGCCGTAGATACAGGATACACTGGCCACCACGACCACATCCCGACGTTCAATGAGTGAGCGGGTGGTTGCGAGCCTGAGTTTGTCTATCTCATCATTTATGCTGGCATCTTTTTCAATATAGGTGTCTGTAGTGGGCAAATATGCTTCTGGCTGGTAGTAATCATAATAACTGACAAAGTATTCCACTGCATTATCAGGGAAGAACTCCTTGAATTCGCTGTACAATTGGGCGGCAAGGGTCTTGTTATGGGCAATGACCAGGGTGGGACGCTGGACTTTTTCGATAACCTTGGTTGCGGTGAAGGTCTTGCCTGAACCAGTTACCCCGAGGAGGGTCTGGTGTCGCTCACCTGCCTGGATACCTTTTGATAAAGCTTCTATGGCCGGCCCCTGGTCACCTGTGGGCTGGAAATCTGATACTACTTTAAACGGGGGCATTTATTGGAGGTTATGTTAAGGAAAGGTATTAAAAGGTAGGTCGACAGCCCAGTATTTCCGACTGAAAGGAGGATTTTCTTGTTTTGAAAAAGGCAATTTGTGGTTTTTATTTACAAATAATTAAATACTATCTGATGTTATAACCATGGAATGGTTCCATGTTATTTAGAAAAAACAGTCAAATTTCAAATAATTATAACACATTATGTGTGATTCATATTTTTAATAATGGTGAACTTTCCCATTAATTCGTGGTACGAGGAGGATATTGTTTGTGGATAAAATCAAAATTGCAATTGTAGGTCTTGGAAATTGCGCCAGTTCCCTAATACAGGGAATTGAGTATTATAAGAATAACGGTGGCAAGGGTGCAAATGGACTCATGCACTGGGACCTGGGAGGTTATCTACCATATGATGTTGAGGTGGTGGCAGCTTTTGATATTGATAAACGGAAAGTGGGAAAGGATGTATCAGAAGCAATATTCGAAAAACCCAATTGTACCACCGTGTTTTGCAAAGATATACCCACCACAGGCGTGAAGGTAAATATGGGAAGGGTGCTGGACGGCGTATCAGAACACATGAGCGATTATGATAATAAAGCCACATTTATTGTTTCTGATAAAAAGGAGTCCTCGAAAGAGGAAATTGTAAGTATATTGAATAGCTCGAAGGCCGAGATACTTTTGAATTACCTTCCTGTAGGCTCTGAAGAAGCCACACGGTTTTATGCTGATTGTGCCCTGGAGGCTGGAGTGGCGCTGATAAATAACATGCCTGTTTTCATTGCAAGTAACCCGGAGTGGGCTGACAGGTTCAAGGAAAAAGGCATACCCATAATAGGTGATGATATAAAGGCGCAGATAGGTGCTACAATTACCCACCGGACCCTGGTTGACCTGTTCAATAAACGTGGAGTAAAAATTGACAGGACGTACCAGTTAAACACCGGGGGAAACACTGATTTTCTTAATATGCTCAACAGGGAAAGGCTCGCTTCCAAAAAGACGTCAAAGACAGAATCGGTGCAATCTGTGCTGTCAGAGAGACTTGATGACGATAATATCCACATAGGTCCCAGCGATTATGTGCCGTGGCAGAATGATAATAAGGTCTGTTATTTGAGGATTGAAGGCAAGCTGTTCGGTGATGTGCCAATGAATCTGGAACTGCGGCTGTCAGTGGAGGATTCTCCCAACTCAGCGGGAGTGGTGATTGATGCTATTCGCTGTTGCAGACTGGCGCTTGATAAAGGTGTAGGCGGGATTTTGTATTCTCCGTCATCATATTTCATGAAGTCCCCGCCAGAGCAGCATTCTGATACTGAGGCGTACCAATTGACAGAAGATTTCATCAATGGTGAAAGAGAGAATTGAGAGAGGACATACCCAGCAGGGGTATTGAGCTCACCAACAAGACCATGTCTGAGGAACTGGAAGTTATCCTTGTCAAGAAATTAGTGAATAAACGCATCGACTGTATCTGTGGGGTGGCTGTGATGCCAACAGACCCCTCGCCTGAATTGAGTGAGCCCATCAAAAGTGTGGCCCTGGAGTTCGGCGCACGGTTCCGTATTGTTGATGCATCAGTGCATCCCGGGGTAGTGTTGAAGTATCACATAAAGGAACTGCCTGCTGTTGTTATAGGGGAAAGGGCATATGAAGCTAATGCAGGGGTCGTGAGGGAAGTGTTGGCTGAAATCACCAGTTGAAATGGAGCTTAACAAGTGGTTCTCATTTGAAAACAGGCGATTATGGCAGTTATTTTCAGACATTGTCATAAAATGTTATACGCCCAATGTTTCATGTGGAAAATAAGGCAAAAAAGTTAATATTTAGTGCTCCGGTCAGAAGAATATGTAGATAAATCAATTGTCATATCACTAAGTTGTCTCAGTATTAACAGTACATACAATACCTTAATGGAAAGATATATTGCTAATTGACAATAGTAATTTATTATGGAAGAACATGAAACTTAGCAATCTTACGTTTATATGCTTACTGGTAATAATTGTTGTTTCTGGGTGCCTGTCAAACACGGAAAAAATTAAGGATTATGAGAATGAGACCGAAGCTACAGAATACCAGGGTATCAAATTAACTCCCATTAGCAAACAGCGTAATAATGCTATAGAAGGGACTCAATACATCGATAAAGAATCTTACAGGCTGCAAATTGATGGATTGGTGGAAAGGCCGGTAAATCTAACCTATGACCAGATACTGGGGTATCCTTCAACTTCCAAAGTGGTCGACCTGAATTGTGTGGAAGGATGGGGTTTTACTGCAAAATGGACCGGGGTTCTATTCAAGACATTAATCAACGACTCGGAGGTTAGTGAAAATGCTACTGAAGTGATATTCTACTGCGCGGATGGATATTCTACATCACATGACCTTGATTTTTTGATGGATAATAATATTATGCTAGCTTACAAGATCAATGACGTGACCTTGCCTCATAGTAGAGGATTTCCCCTGCAGTTAGTTGCTGAGGATAAGTATGGGTACAAATGGGCTAAATGGATAACCCATGTCGAAGTTACGAATGCGGAGTACAGAGGGTACTGGGAAAGTAAGGGGTACAGTGATAGAGCTGATGTGGGTGGACCTGCCTTTGAAAGGTGAACAATTAACTGTATAAACAAATATTTATGGTAACAAGTAATGTATACATTGTGGGGTTTGAATAAATGAAAGATTATGACTTGATAGTAATTGGTACTGGTTCTGCAATGAACATAGTCGGCCCGATGATAAACGCGAATCCTGATATGAAAATTGCAGTTATCGATAAGGATGATCCGGGGGGAATATGCCTTACAAGAGGGTGTATTCCATCAAAATTATTACTCTATCCTGCAGAGCTTATCAGGGAGATAGGGACTGCAGGAAAATTTGGCATTGATGTGGAGATCAAGAACATTAATTTCAAAAAGGTAATGGAGAGGATGAGAGACCATATCTCTAAAGATATTGAGATGATACGCGATGGACTTTCCAGCGATGATATCATAGATTATTATCCCGAAATTGCCCAATTTATTGCTCCATATACATTGAAGGTCGGCAGTGAAACAATTAAATCAAACATGATATTTCTCTGTACTGGCTCAAAAACCCTGGTGCCCCCAGTAAAAGGATTAGATGAGGTGCAATATCTCACAAGTGATACAGTACTTAAATTGACAGAACTTCCGGATAGTATTGCCATCATAGGTGGCGGTTACATAGCAGCAGAATATGGACATTTCTTTTCTGCAATGGGTTCCAAAGTAACTATCATAGGGAGAAATCCCCAGTTCATTCCTGAAGAAGAACCAGAGGTTTCAGCTCTGGCAAAGAAAGTAATGTCAGGACATATGGACCTGATAACGAATCATGAAGTTATTGAGGTGCAAAA